>JAFZUN010000311.1 GCA_017618315.1 Spirochaetales bacterium | reverse complement strand
GAGGTCAAGCTGGGTGATTTCTTCAACATCATCAAGACCATGGCCAAGAACCTTGTTCCCATTGAGGGAAAGAGGGTGAAGATCGACCAGGACATCATTGACGCCGCATTCGCGGCTCTGCCTGCTTCAGAAGGCAAGCAGACAAAGGAGACTGCCCCGTATTCGGTCTATGAGATTGAGATTGACGGCAAGAACGTTCATGTCGCCAAGATCGGAAAGGTCGGAAAGCAGTGGTTCTACATGACAACGGATTCCGACAGGGACACTTACCTTGCCGCACCTGCGTCTGAGGAACAGCGTGTGAAGGCTGTTGTGTTCACATGGTCCAACTATCCTGATGCACTGTCAAAGGGAGACTTCGGACGTTATGTCATCAACTCCATGATCCTGGTCGTGATAAACACAATTGGAGCTCTTCTGTCCTCAACACTGGTCGCTTACGGCTTCTCACGCTTCAAGTTCAAGGGCAGGAACTGGCTGTTCATCGTGCTTCTTTCAACCATGATGCTTCCGGCACAGGTCTCACTCATCCCGAGCTTCATCATCTACACCAAACTGGGATGGTACGGCACATACCTGCCGCTGACCGTTGCCGCTTATTTCGCGGCCAGCCCGTGGAACGTGTTCCTGATGAGACAGTTCTTCATGGGACTTCCGCTTGAGCTTGATGAAGCTGCCAAGATTGACGGTTGCGGACCGTTCGGAATACTGTTCAAGGTCATTGTGCCGCAGTCAACCGCAGTCATGCTGACAATCACACTCTCCACAGCCGTGTTCTGGTGGAACGACTACTTCTATTCGTTGATATACCTGCAGGACCAGAAGAAGTATCCTGTGGCTCTCGGTCTCACCGCCTTTGATGCCAAGTACTTCAACAACAGCGCCCTCAAGGCCGCTGCCACGGTCATGATGCTGGTGCCGCCTGTACTGATGTTCTTCTTCTTCCAGAAGTTCTTCATTCAGGGTACCGTCATCTCAGGAGTCAAGGGCTGATACATGGCCAGAATGTACGGTGTGAAGCTATATGATCCTCAGTACTGCACCTGCAGTAATCTTGATCTGATGGAGAAGTGTGGCTTCAACACCGTATTTCTGGGACGCGGGGCTCTGGACAAGGCATTTGCCGATGAGCTTTCAAGACGCGGGTTCTTCTGGAACATAGTCGAGCCCGTGTTTCTGCTCCAGGAGAATGAGGCGTTTGAGCTTGCGACCCTTGCCGACGGAAAGCCCGCACAGGACAGCTGGGTGCGCTTTGCGTGCCCGACTGATTCCGAGCACCTGAAGAGCGTCAGCTCAAGGATCATGGATGACATCAGGGAATATGACCCTCCGGGAGTATCCCTTGATTTCATCAGGTTCTTCCAGTTCTGGGAGATGACAGATCCTGCTGCTGCGCCTGAGAGCCTGCCTTCCAGCTGCTATTGCCCAAGGTGCGTCTCGCAACGGGGTCTTTTCCGCAACGCGGGAATCTGGAGACAGAGCGTAATATCATCCACTGCCATGGCATTGTGCGCCCAGGTGCGTGATGCAGGCAGCCGGATACGGATAGGAATCCATTGCGTGCCGTGGACAGAGGACATGTTCAACGGCGCGGTCAGGGAGATAATAGGCCAGAACTGCACTGAGCTTGCGGAGATCGGCGATTATCTGACTCCCATGATCTATCACCATATGATGCATAGGTCCCCGTCCTACATCAGGGATCTCATGCATGATCTGGTTGATAACCAGGGATGTGCTCATGTCCTGCCTTCCGTTCAGGTCAGGCAGGCTTACAGGGAGGACGTTATGCCTCCTGAGGAGTTTGAGGAGGCTCTTGGCTATGCGCTGGAGGGCTCTTCTGAGGGAGTGATCCTCTATAAATGGGAGGACCTTGCAGGAGACAGCACCAGATTAGACATAGTCAGAAGTGTTCTTGAAGGGAAATAAAATGAGAGAAAACTTGAGAAAAACGGTTTGTTTATTGCTTCTATTCATGTTGGCCGTCTCAGTCGTGTTCCTTGCAGTCTCATGCAAGAAGGCAGATAAGGCTGAGAAAGAGGAGGCCAAGGTAGATTACGGTCCGAGCATTCCGCCCGAGAAGACCGCCAAGGTCACATGGGCAGGCTGCAGGAGATCCGACTACGGCTGGAAGGAGGCCAGGTTCAAGAAGGAGCCTACCGCTGAGGAATGGATTGAGTACGGTGCGCGCATGGGTGCCGAATATGAGGGATCCATCCCCACATTCGTGTGGATTGTCGGTTCCATCACAGGCAACGAGGGAGTGCAGAGATGCTCGGTCAATTTCCCAATTGAGAAGGACATTACCGGGGTCGAGGACTTCCCCGCCGACATGAACAAGGACTTTCTGGACATGTGTGACGAGAGAGGCTACTCCGTCTGGCTTCAGGTTGAGCCCGGTGACTGTGACCTTGTTGAGCTTGCAAAGGCCACAATGGAGTACTACAAGGACCGCAAGTGCGTCAAGGGCTTCGGCGTTGACGTGGAGTGGTACAAGACACAGGGCACGAACGGCTACGGCACAAAGATCGATGACGAGCTTGCTAAGAAGCTGGACGAGGCCATCAAGTCCGTTGACCCGCGCTTCACGTTGTTCCTCAAGCACTGGGATGGCGGATGGATGCCGCCGACATACCGTTCGGACATCATCTTCATCAACGACAGCCAGTATTTCAAGAGCCTGGACGGCATGAAGAGCTTCTTCACCGAGTGGGCCAACCGCTTCTATCCGAATCCGGTCATGTTCCAGATCGGCTACCCTGCAGACCAGGCTGTCTGGGGACAGCTTGAGAACCCCAAGGCAGAGCTCGGAGCTCTTCTGGCAGAGGATGTCAAGGATGACCAGCATGTGGGAATCATCTGGGTTGATTTCTCACTGAAGACGGCCATGAAATACGGAAAGTAAGCAATAGGGTGGGGAATCATGAAGAAGAGTTTGCTTATTTTGATTTTATTGTTTGTGCTCATTGTTTCTTCCTGCGATCAGGTGTCGCTTCCATGGAATAAGAAACAAAACACAGAGGGGGACGGAGACGTGAAATGGGCTGGAATTAGGATATCCAGTTATGGAATTAGGGAGAGCTTCGGAAAAGACAACTTCCCCAGTGAGTCACAGATGGCCGGTTTCGCTACAAAGATGGCTTCCTGTTATGAAGGAAGCACAGGAGCATACATCCTCATTGTCGGAGAGATCCACGATGACAGTTGCGGCCTGTATTTCCCGGTATCCGGAGAGTATGACTACATCTATGGTTCCAAGGATGACAAGTACGAGTCCTATCTGGACAAATGTGATAAAGAAGGCATAGATGTGTGGCTTCAGGTAGAGCCTGGGTATGCAGATCTGGTGACGCTTGCAGATATTGTGATGAAGCGGTACAGCCACCATAAGTGCGTCAAGGGTTTCGGAATCGACGTCGAATGGCATAAGCCTGTGGAGGGATCTGATGCGGGAACAAAGCTATACGACAATGAAGCCAGAGCCGTGCTTGCCAAGGTCAGAAGCTATAATTCCGATTACACCGTATTTGTGAAGCATTGG
>JAFZUN010000310.1 GCA_017618315.1 Spirochaetales bacterium | reverse complement strand
GATCTCCTTGGAGTAGGTGGGGCTGACCGTGGTGATGTAGTCCGAGTATACGAGGCCTGCCTTGAGCATGTTGACCTGACCGTTGGAGAAGATGTTCTCGTCAGGCCTGACGTTGGCGTACAGGAAATCCATGCGGGCAAATGTGCCCTGGTATGCCAGGTTGTGGATGGTGAACACTGTCTGCGTTCCCATGAAGAACTGGCTTCTGTTTACCTTAAGGAAGTAGGGCACCATTCCCGCACACCAGTCGTGGGCGTGCAGGATGTCAGGCTTCCAGTTCATTGTCTCACAGACCTGAAGGGCTGCCTTGCACAGGAGGGCATAGCGGAAGAAGTTGTCGCTGTAAGGAGCAAAGCTTGTGTCTCCGTAAATTCCAAGACGTTCGTTGAAGACTTTGTGGCAGACGAACCAGTAGATTGCCTTTCCGACCATGCGGCTGCGGATCTGGACGGTCTCAGGGCCGCTGAGCATGTCGATGTCAAGCGTGCACTCAAGCTTTCCTGAATCCTCAAGGCTTGTATTGTATGACGGGACTATTATTCGGGCGTCATGACCCTTTTCTATAAGCGCAGGTGGAAGTGCCCCTGCCACATCCGCAAGTCCGCCGGACTTGGAGAAGGGCACGACCTCACTGGTGATCATAAGAATTCTCATACATACATGATACACCATTTATCAGTAAATCAAACAAAGAATATTTTTTAGTTTATGGTGCAGTTGAAGTGCAACATTGTCGTATGGAGAGGACAAGCTTGACCTGTTGTTCTTGCTCTATGGGCGCAAGTGCCTTAAACTAGTCTCTACAGAGGGTTATATGAAGAGATCTGAAGCAAGGAAGAAGGCCGCGGATCTGGTTGGAAGGATGACTGTCCAGGAGGCCGCAAGTCAACTTATCTTCAACGCACCTGCCATCGAGAGGCTTGATGTTCCTGCCTACAACTGGTGGAATGAGGCACTACACGGCGTTGCCAGGGCGGGAACCGCCACAGTATTTCCTCAGGCCATAGCAATGGCTGCCACCTTTGATGAGGATCTTGTCGAGAAGGAGGCGGAGGTCTGTGCGGTTGAAGGGCGTGCAAAATATAACGCATCCAAGGCAGACGGTGACACGGATATCTACAAGGGCCTAACATTCTGGAGCCCTAACATAAACATATTCAGGGATCCCAGATGGGGTCGCGGACACGAGACTCTGGGAGAGGATCCGTACCTGACATCACGTCTGGGAGTCCGTTTCGTGAAAGGCCTCCAGGGAGACGGCCCTGTGATGAAGGCCGCAGCCTGCGCCAAGCATTTTGCCGTGCACAGCGGGCCTGAGAGCATGAGGCACAGCTTTAATGCCATGGCTTCTGAGAAAGATCTTGCTGAGACATACCTTCCTGCATTCAAGGCGTTGGTCGATGCCAAGGTGGAGGCCGTTATGGGCGCATACAACCGCACAAACGGGGAGCCCTGCTGCGCGAGCAATTACCTGATAAAGGATACTCTAAGGGGAAAATGGGGTTTTGAGGGCCATTATGTCTCAGACTGCTGGGCCATCAGGGACTTTCATGAGAACCACAAGGTCACGTCGAGGCCGGAGGAAAGTGCAGCCCTTGCACTGAACGCAGGATGCGACCTCAACTGCGGCTGTACATATGAATTTGTAATGAAAGCCTATGAGGAAGGACTTGTTTCCGAGGAAGTGATCCGTGAGAGCGCCATCAGGCTTTTCACCACAAGATACATGCTTGGGATAATGGACTCATCTGATTATGACAGTATTCCGGTGACAGTAATTGAGAGTCCTGAACATCTTGAGGTGGCCTTGCGCGCCGCACGGGAGTCCTGCGTGCTTCTGAAGAACAACGGTTTGCTTCCGCTTTCTGAGTCAAAGATAAAGACACTTGCGGTCATAGGACCAAACGCAGACAGCCGTATTGCACTGAAAGGAAATTATTACGGGACATCCTCAAGGCACGTGACTGTGCTTCAGGGAATTCAGTCTGAACTTGAGGGTAAGGCAAGAGTCATGTTCTCCGAAGGTTGCGATCTGTGCAGGGACAGGGTGGAGAACCTTGCCCAGCCCAATGACCGCATCTCCGAGGCTGTGGCCATGGCCAAGGCAAGCGATGCCGTTGTGCTGGTGGTGGGTCTGGATGAGACCCTTGAGGGCGAGGAAGGGGATGAGGGTAACAGCTATAAGAGCGGTGATAAGAATGATCTTCTTCTTCCTCAGTGCCAGCGGATCTTGGTCGACAGGGTGCTTGAGGTCGGAAAACCCACGGTAATTGTGCTTCTAGCTGGTTCCTCTGTTGATCTGGGATCTGCCGCAGACAAGGCGTGTGCCGTTCTTCTGGGATGGTATCCGGGTGCCATGGGCGGGAAGGCCATAGCTGAGATCCTCTTCGGAAAGGTCAGCCCATCAGGGAAACTTCCTGTCACTTTCTATCACCAGAGCGACCTTTACCTCATGCCTGATTTCACGGACTACAGCATGAGGGGAAGAACTTACCGCTACTTCAGATCCAGACCGCTTTATCCGTTCGGTTATGGCCTGACATATTCTAAAATCCGGATTTGCGGTGCCTCATTTGAGAGGACAGAAGGCGGCTTTGAGGTCAGAGTCAGGGCTGAGAACCCAGGGAAAACTCTCACAGGTGATGTGGTGCAGATCTATGCCCAGAATGAGGGAAGCAACAATGCCCCGGACAACCCCAGGCTTGTGGCATTCAGGAGAATTGAGCTTGATCCAGGACAGATAGCGGAATTGACTTTAAAGGTATCGGACGAGAACCTCATGGTTGTGAATGAAAGAGGTGAGTCCGTGAAAGAGGGCAGGGTTGTGCTTTATGCCGGAACCTGTCAGCCGGATGCGTACTCGCTTGAGCTCTCCGGTACGGATGTGATCAGGATGGAGGTGAACTGATGCTGTTCATAGGAATTGATCTCGGAACTTCGTCAACAAAGCTTCTTCTCTCGGATGAGAAGGGCAACATACTCAATACGGTCTCAAAGGACTACCCGCTGATATTTCCGCATCCTGGATGGTCTGAGCAGGATCCGGAGCAGTGGTGGATTGCCTGTAGAGAGGGAATACCTGAGCTTTTAAATGGTTTTGATACATCACAGGTTATCGGAATCGGTTCGGGCGGTCAGATGCATGGTCTTGTTGTCCTTGACAAGGATGACAAGGTGATCCGCCCCGCGATACTCTGGAACGACGGAAGGACCTCAAAGGAGGTTGATTACCTCAATAATGTAATAGGAAAGAAGAAGCTTTCCTCATTTACGGCGAACATTGCCTTTGCCGGTTTCACCGCACCCAAGATCATGTGGCTGCGTGACAATGAGCCTGAGAACTTCAGCAGGATCTCCAAGATCATGCTTCCCAAGGACTATATCACCTACAAACTTACAGGCATGCATTGCTGTGACTATTCGGATGCAAGCGGAATGCTACTTCTGGATGTCCAACACAAGGTGTGGTCGGATGAGATGCTCGACATCTGCTCTGTCAGCAGGTCCCAGATGCCATGGTTGTTTGAGAGCTATGATGTTGTAGGCACCATCACAGATGAGGCCGCGTCCGTTCTTGGACTCCCGACGTCGGTAAAGGTTGTGGCAGGTGCCGGAGACAACGCTGCAGCCGCAGTGGGAACCGGCACGGTCGGAGAGGGCAAGTGCAATATATCCATAGGTACGTCTGGCACTGTGTTCATCTCATCCGATCATTTCGCATTGGATCCGAATAACGCCCTTCATGCCTTTGCACATGCTGACGGAGGCTATCACCTGATGGGCTGCATGCTCAGCGCAGCCTCCTGCAACAAATGGTTCTGCTCGGATATCCTGGGCTCTGACGATTATTCTGCCCTGCAGAAGGACATCAGAAGGGAGGATCTTGGCAAGAATCATGTGTTCTTCCTGCCGTATCTGATGGGAGAAAGAAGCCCCATCAATGACACTGATGCAAGGGGAACCTTCACAGGGATGACGATGGATACTGACAGAAAGAGCATGGTCCAGGCAGTGCTTGAGGGAGTGGCGTTTGCAATCCGTGACTCGATGGAGGTTGCAAGGAGCCTTGGCATAGATATCAGAAGGTCAAAGATCTGCGGAGGCGGGGCAAAGAGCGAGCTGTGGAAGACAATCTTCGCAAATGTCCTGGGAATTCCGCTGGACATGGTCAAGACGGAGCAGGGGCCAGGCTTCGGTGCTGTGATGCTTGCCATGGTGGGATGCGGCCTTTATCCGGATGTTCAGAGCGCTGCGGCGGATCTGGTGGAGACAGCCTCCACTGTGGAGCCTGATCCGGATCTTGTTGCTCTTTATGAGAGGAAATACCAGAGTTTCAGGGAGATTTACCCTGCCATGAAGGAGCTTTTCAAGAAACTTGATTAGTTTGTTCAATGCCTTCAAGTTTCAGATGATAATTGTTTTAACAGTTTGAAGAACAGTTTGTTCTGCAGATGAACAAATAGGCCCGCGGATTCATTTCTGCGGGCTTTTTCTATATTTAGAAAGTGTATTGTTTTTGACAGAAATAACAATACTGTCATATGACAATTTTGCGCTACTGAATATGACAATATTGTTCTAATTCTTACAATATAAGAAATTATGAAAAAAAATGTTGCGTTATGGAAAAAGCCGTGCAAGACTGTAAGTGAAAAGAATTGGAGAGAGTTCTGAATGAGTGAGATTGAGGTAATTCAATATAATAAGATAGAGGGAATGACGGCGTTCTTTAATAACGTCGCGTACCGCTCAGCCCATCTTCACTCTGAATGGGAGCTGGTCTGGATAATTGAGAACTCCATGGGAATCAAATGTGACGGTGCCTCCTTTATCGCCAATGAGGGGGAGCTTGTGCTTTTCTCTCCCTCCCTGGTCCATGAGTTCACAAAGATTGACAAAAGCTGCACATTCATGTGTCTCCAGGTTTCTCCTCGCTTTCTGGGACTGTCGAGCCGGCTGGTCTCCGGAAGCGTGCATCCAGCGGATTACCTTTCCGCAGATGAGATTGCCAAAATCCGATGCGGGCTTTACAAGATGATGAAGAGATACATCAACCAGGATGATCTCTTCCAGCCCTACTGCAAGGGCCAGTGCTCGCTTCTGATGTACATGATCCTGTCGAAGATGCCGCTTACGACAATCTCAGATGAGGAGAGCTTCTCAAGAAACAAGAAGAACGAGCGCCTCGGAAGGCTGATTGACTTCGTGGACGCCAACTACATGCACAAGGTCAGGCTCTATGAGTTCGCAGAATCCGAGGGAGTGACGCTCTGTTATATGTCCCACTTCATCCAGTCGACTCTGGGACAGAGCTTCCAGGACTATCTGAACACTGTCAGGTTCAACCATGCCTGTACACTTATTGCACGTGGGAACATGAAGATGAGTGACATCTACAAGGCATGCGGGTTCTCAGACTACAAGTATTTTGTGAAGACCTTTCAGGAAAAATGCGGGAAGACCCCTGACGAGTACTCCAAGGTCGTGGTGGCCGACATGCCTAAACTGGTCAGCAGCTCGGTTGCGAGCATGCTGGGAACAGAGGAGAGGATTTTTGACATCGAACAGAGCCAGGAGCTTCTTGCCAAGCTCGGAGAGGTAAGGAGGAAGGTATGTTGATAGAGTCCGTCTATGACCGCTCATTCGGAGAGTACGGCAAAATCCTCAAGGGCTATGACAACACCGACCTCGTCAGGAGGATGTCCGGGATTCAGATGCCACAGTCCGGCACCGCTTACGAGCCTTCAATTGAGAGCCTGGAGCAGTGCGATGTCTTTTCCGAATTCAGGGACAGGGGTTTCGGCGGCATGCCGATTCAGATCGGGATGTGCTGGGGCTACAACACAAAGCTCAACTGCCTTGAGTACCACAGAGACAGTGAGATCAACATAGGAGAGAGTGAATTCATCCTGCTTCTTGCAAAGCAGAGCCAGATAAAGGATGGAAAGCTTGACACCTCGATTGTAAGAGCATTCAAGGCTCCTGCCGGTGTGGCCGTTGAGGTTTATGCAACCACACTGCATTATGCCCCGTGCCAGACTCAGAAAGAAGGCTTCAGGGTGGCGGTGATTCTTCCAAGGGGAACCAACACCGGGAAACCTGATTTCAGAGCCGGCAGTGAGGAGGACAGATGGATGACAGCCCGCAACAAGTGGCTGCTCGCGCATGAGGATACGAATGAAGCCCTGCTCGGAGCCCATATCGGCCTTGTCGGGAATAACATTGATATAGAAGGATAGGTTAAAGATGTTTTCAAATGTTCCTGAAGTGAAGCTTGGAATAATCGCAGTATCAAGGGACTGTTTCCCCGTCAGCCTCTCAAAGGCAAGAAGGGCTGCAGTTGTAAAGGCCTATGGCAAAGACATTTATGAGTGTCCGGTCACAGTCGAGAACGAGACAGATGCCCTGAAGGCATTGGAGGATGTGACAAAAGCTGGATGCAACGCGCTTGTTGTGTTCCTGGGAAATTTCGGACCAGAGACACCGGAGACACTTATTGCACAGAAGTTCGAGGGGCCTGTGATGTATACAAGCGCCGCCGAGGGTGACGGGGATCTGATCAACGGCAGAGGCGACGCATACTGCGGAATGCTCAACTGCTCATACAACCTGGGGATGAGGCACATCAGCGCCTATATTCCTGACTATCCGTGCGTAACAGCTTCAGAGGCTGCTTCCCAGATCCGTGATTTCGTGCCAATCGCACGTGCGGTGATCGGAGTCAGGAACCTCAAGATAATCACATTCGGACCAAGACCTCAGGACTTCTTCGCATGCAATGCACCCATCAAGGGTCTGTACGAGCTTGGAGTGGAGATTGAGGAGAATTCTGAGCTGGATCTTCTTGTAAGCTACAAGGAGCATGCAGGGGATAAGAGAATTGAATCAGTTGCAGCTGATATGGCTAATGAGCTGGGAGTCTGCGGAAACAACTATCCGGAGCTTCTTCCCAGGATGGCTCAGTTTGAGCTTACTCTGCTGGACTGGGCTGAGGGCCACAAGGGAGCACGCAAGTATGTGGCATTTGCCGACAAGTGCTGGCCTGCATTCCCCAAACAGTTCGGTTTTGAGCCCTGCTACGTCAACAGCCGTCTTGCCTCAAGAGGAATTCCTGTAAGCTGCGAGGTTGACATCTACGGAGCACTCTCGGAGTATATCGGATCCTGCGTCACAGAGGATGCAGTGACACTTCTGGATATCAACAACTCTGTTCCTGCAAGCCTCTTCGAGAAGGAGATCAAGGGCAGGTTCAGCTATAAGCTTACCGACACATTCATGGGCTTCCACTGCGGAAACACACCGTCCTGCAAGATGTGTTCTGACCGTGCCGTCAAGTACCAGCTGATTCAGAACAGACTCCTGGAGAACGGCAATACTCCTGATTTTACACGAGGAACGCTGGAAGGGGACATCGATGCATCAGATATAACCTTCTACAGGCTGCAGTGTGACAGTGAGGGAGTTCTCAGATCATATGTTGCTCAGGGAGAGGTTCTTCCGGTCAGGACCGGCAGCTTCGGAGGAATCGGAGTGTTCGCTATTCCTGAGATGGGACGCTTCTATAGGTATGAGCTGATTCAGAACCGCTTCCCGCATCATGGGGCAGTGGCATTCAGCCACTGCGGAAAGGCACTCTTTGAGGTGATGAAGTACCTGGGAGTGAAGAACATCGGATATAACAGACAGGCCGGAAACCTCTATCCCACGGAGAACCCGTTTGCCTGAAAGGAGATTCACATTGAGAATATCCGGAAGGCCGTGCCCACTGGCCTGACCGGAATCTGAATAAAACAGTTTGGGGTGATAACCCAAAAAAGGAGAGAAACATGAAGAAATTGGTAATTGCGCTTTTGGTGCTTGCTCTTGCAACATCAGCAATCTTCGCAAACGGTGCCGCAGAGGCAACCACAACAAAGAAGACAGTCCTCAACGTCATGTCTTTCACGGACGAGGTTCCGAAAATGATTGATAAGTACTTCGAGATGCATCCGGAAGAGGCTGCCAAGTATGAGGTCAAGACGACAATCATCGCCACAACAAACGGCCTCTATCAGCCGGCGCTTGACGAGGCACTGGCAGGCGGCGGAGCAGATGCTCCGGATATCTACTGTGCAGAGGCCGCATTTGTCCTCAAATATGCACAGGGCGATGCCTCACAGTACGCCGCAACCTACAAGAGCCTCGGAATCGATGTCGACAAGCTGATCAAGGAAGCTGACATCGCCCAGTACACAATCGACATCGGAACCAGAAACGGTGAGCTTGTCGGTCTTGGCTATCAGGCAACAGGTGGAGCATTCATCTACAACAGATCTGTCGCTAAGGAAGCTTTCGGAACAGATGATCCTGCAGTAGTCGCAGAGAAGATCGGTGCCGGCACAAACAGCTGGGACAAGTTCTTCGAGACAGCAGCTGAGATCCGCAAGAAGGGAATCGCAATCGTGTCCGGTGACGGAGACATCTGGCATGCAGTCGAGAACAGCTCTGACAAGGGTTGGATTGTTGACGGCAAGCTCTACATCGATCCCAAGAGAGAGGCTTTCCTGGATCTGTCCAAGCAGCTCAAGGACAACGATTACCACAACGATACTCAGGACTGGCAGGAAGGTTGGTTCGCTGACATGAAGGAAGCCGGCGCAAAGAAGGTTCTGGGATTCTACGGTCCGGCATGGCTGATCAACTACACACTCGGTGACAACTGCGGTGACACATTCGGTGACTGGGGTGTCTGTGCTCCGAACATCGGATTCTTCTGGGGCGGCACATGGGTTCTGGCAAACAAGGACACCAAGAACAAGGACATTGTCGGAAAGATCATCACCTGGATCACACTTGACAGCTCCGACACAGGACTTCAGTACTTCTGGGCAAACGGAACCCTCAACGGACCTGACGGAACAAAGGACTGCGTTGCCTCCGGTACAGTCATGGCCAAGTCAAATGGCGAGCTCAAGTTCCTGGCCGGCCAGAACATGTTCGATGTGTTCGTACCTGCCAACCAGTATGCAAACGGAAAGAACCTGACCCAGTATGATGAGACAATCAACACCTACTGGAGAGACCAGGTCCGCCAGTACACTGCAGGCGCCAAGACACGTGAGCAGGCAATTGCTGACTTCAAGGTCCAGGTCGCTGACAACCTTGATGTCATTGTCGAGTAAATCCTGAAAATCGCACAACATGGTCAGAGGGCTTCCCTCTGGCCATGCTTTCATTGATTCCAAAAGGAAGCGAATATGAAAAAAGGAAAATCGTTCAGCTACGCCAGATACGGGTATTTCTTCAGCATACCATTCATAGT
>JAFZUN010000309.1 GCA_017618315.1 Spirochaetales bacterium | reverse complement strand
TGCACACAGAGGGGATCGGAGTTATCCTTGACTGGGTACCCGCTCATTTCCCGAGGGATACATGGGCACTTGCGACATTTGACGGCACCTGCCTGTATGAGCACCCGGACAAGCGTCTCGGAGAGCATCCCGACTGGGGTACGCTCATTTTCAACTTCGGACGTCCCGAGGTTTCCAATTTCCTGATCGCCAACGCGCTCTTCTGGGTTGAGCAGTATCACGCGGACGGTATCAGAATGGATGCTGTTGCGTCTATGCTTTATCTTGATTACGGACGCAAAAACGGCCAGTGGCTTCCCAACAGATTCGGAGGCAATGAGAATCTTGAAGCCATCGAGCTGTTGAAGCATCTGAATTCTATATTCCACAAGCGCAAGACCGGCGCGCTGATCATCGCCGAGGAATCAACCGCTTGGCCGAGGATTACGGGTCCCGTTGAAGAAGACGGTCTTGGATTCGATATGAAATGGAACATGGGCTGGATGAACGATTTCACATCCTACATGAAGCAGGATCCCCTGTTCAGAAAGGGTGTTCACGGACAGCTTACTTTCGGTATGATGTATGCTTACAGTGAGAATTTCATACTTGTACTGTCACACGACGAGGTTGTTCACGGCAAGTGCTCGATGCTCAACAAGATGCCCGGCTACAGGGTTGACAAGTTCGCCAATCTGCGTCTTGCATATTCATTTATGATGGGGCATCCCGGCAAGAAGCTTCTGTTCATGGGACAGGAATTCGGTCAGGAACGTGAATGGAGCGAGAAGAGAAGCCTTGACTGGGCAGAACTTGAGGATGAACTGCACCTGAAGATGCAGAAATTCTCCGCAAGACTTAATGAACTGTATATTACAGAGCCTGCAATGACCAGACTGGACCAGGAACCCGAAGGATTCAAGTGGATGAGCTGTCTGGACGCGGATCACAGTATCGTAAGCTTTATCAGGAGTGACGGTAAGCCCGAGCATACGCTGCTGTTCGTATGCAATTTCACACCTGTTGTCTATGACAAATTCAGACAGGCTGTTCCTTTCGCAGGGGTCTACAAGGAGATCCTGAACAGTGATTCCACAACATTCGGCGGACAGGGCAATATCAATCCCAAGGACAAGAGATCGCTTCCTGAGCCTGTTGACGGACAGGACAATTCGATCACTATCAAGCTTCCGCCTCTGGGATGCGCTGTATTTGCATGCACACCCGAGAACCTGATCAGGAAGACGGCTGCCAGAACAGTTCCTGCCAAAGAAGTCCCGGCCGAAGATAAAGCTGCCGATAAACCTGCAGAGGAAGATACGGTCATAAAGGCTGCAGACAAGGCTGAGGGTAAGACTGACGCTGCGAAGGCTGAAGGTAAGACCGGAGCCAAGGCCAAGGCTCCTGCGAAGGCTGCAGGCAAGACCGGAGTCAAGACTGCTGTGAAGGCTGCGGACAAGACCGCGGACAAGGCCAAGACAACCGCGAAGACGGCTGCCGGGACCGAAGCCAAGAGCGCCAAGGGAGCCACCGGCAAGAAGAGCGCAGGGAAGAAAAAGGCAGTGAGATGACTCACAGTCGGACTATAGAAAGAGAAAAACAACGATGCCGAGAATGCTTACCGATTATTTCGGAGAAAACACATTTAATGAAGCAACGATGAAAGAAAGGCTCCCGGAGGATGCCTATCTTTCTCTCAGAAAAACCATAGACAATGGTGAGGAACTTACCCCCGAGATGGCCGAGATAGTGGCGCATGCCATGAAGGACTG
>JAFZUN010000308.1 GCA_017618315.1 Spirochaetales bacterium | reverse complement strand
GTGTATGCGGCGTTGTCGATCATCTTGAGCTCTGCCTTGATGTTGATGGCGGCAAGCTCCTCGATGAGGATCTGTGCCATCTCGATTGATGAGCTGGCTGTTGCATTGACATAGATCGGAGTTGTGAATCCGTTCTCATATCCTGCTTCCTTCATCAGCTGCTTTGCCTTCTCAACATTGTACGGATATCCGTCAATGGCATCCTCATAGTAAGGAGAACCCTTGACAGCATACTGTGTTGTTGCTGTTCCGTACTGTCCGAACAGAGCCTTTGCGATTGCATCTCTGTCAATTGCATAGCTGACTGCCTGTCTTACACGGATATCATGAAGCGGATCAGACTCTTTCTTGCTCTCATAACAGACTGTCTGTGCCTGTGCAGGAACTCCTCCGACTGTAGCCACAAAGCCCTGTGCCTGGAGAACATCAGCGACTGTTGTTGATGCGTTGAGCATTGCATCAACCTCACCTGCGAGGAATGCAGCCTGGATTGTTGAGTCATCCTGATAGATGTGATAGACAATCTTGTCAAGAAGTACTTCGCCTCTCCAGTAGTTCTCGTTTCTCTCAAGAACGACCTCGACATCCGGTGTCCATGAGACGAACTTGAACGGACCTGTGGTGACAGGGTTCTTTGCCGCCCACTCTGCGCCGTTCTTCTCAT
This sequence comes from Spirochaetales bacterium, assembly GCA_017618315.1. Lineage (GTDB taxonomy): Bacteria > Spirochaetota > Spirochaetia > Sphaerochaetales > Sphaerochaetaceae > UBA9732. Next base: position 8,834 of record JAFZUN010000308.1, on the reverse strand, counting down.
AAGCTTCCTTGGACTGGATGTATCCGCATCCACCCTCACGTCCCATGTAGAACGGGATCAGTGCATCCCATGCGCTCAGATGGAGCACACATGTGTACTTATCAATGACCTCAACGCTGTCAAGGTTTCCGAGGAATGACTTGCTCTGTGCACCCTCTGCCTTGTAGGTGTCGATGTTCCACTTCACGACCTCAGCTGTGAGCTCTGAGCCGTCATGGAAATAGACGCCCTGCTTCACATGGAAGGTGTATGTGAGCTTTGCAGGATCCTGCTCATATGAGTCCAGAAGCTCGACAACCGGATTTCCGTTCTCATCAAAGTTGAAGAGCTTCTCCCAGATGATACATCCGTAAGCTCTGTCAATCGGGCCTCTGAGCTTCCATGAGAGCATGGATGTGGGGTTACCCTTGACTGCAATATTCAGTGTTCCACCCTTGACCGGTGTGTTTGCAGCCGCTGTAGTGGTCTTTGCCGCCTCACCGCTACCTGCAGCGAAAACTGCAAAAGCAGCAATCAGGACCAGAAGTAAAACCAGTGCTTTTTTCATAAACAACTCCTTTTTTCAGGCCTAAGCCTTTTGTTTGCAAAATCTATTATAACCTCTCTTTCGAGCCTGGGTTATCAAAACATTCGGTCTCGAACTCAAGCATCCTCTTGGCATCCATTCCGTATGACCTGCTTGTGCCGTGCCATCCGGTGATTCCGTCCATGTCATGCCATTCCGAATAAACGGTGCTCTTGTTCTTAAGGTTCTCAACGCCGTACCTGATCATACCCCACATGGCGCCCTTCTCCATGTAGTGCATGGTCACGAGGTTGAAACCGTTCTTCTCCATGTAATCCAGCTCGACGTCAGGCTTGCCGTTGCGGGCGGCGACATCAGGATACATCTTCCAGCCTTTCAGGTGCTCGCCCATGTAGGCCACATCCTCAGGGGTCTTTATTCCTACGGCAAGCGCCATGTCTGCTCCGCACTCAAAGGCATGGTTCAGCCTCTTGCATGCCTCCTCAAGGCCATAGGTATACTTTGCGGCGGTTCTTGCTATGAGCATGCAGTCCGTTCCCTTGCAGGCCGCTGCAGCCGCCTTGACCTTTGCAAGCCACTGGTTCTCGGACACAAGGTCGTTCTGCTTGGTCCAGTTGTTGTGGACAAGACGCTCCCAGCCCCTCATTCCGGTTGAATCCTCAATTGTCAGAGAGCTTGCACCGGCCTCTATCAGGCGCTTGACGTTGTAGTAGACAACAGCAGGGCTCTCTGCATAACCGTCATCGGCATCGACAATGATTGGAAGATCCGTGTGGCGGCAGATCCTCTGTGTCACCTGCACAAGCTCCTCGAAATTGAGAAATGCCATGTCCGGTGTTCCTATCAGACTCATGGATACCGCACCTCCGCTCAGAAGCGCAGCCTTGTAGCCGGCAATCTCCGCAGCATCCGCGGAGAAGCAGTCATAGATGCATGGAGCGAATATCTGCTCCTTTGAAACAAGTTCCCTCAATGAAATCTTTGCGCCCATATCTTTCCTCCGTTGCAAAGGATCAGATGTTGAAAGAAAGCTGAAACGTCTTGCAACTTATTGCAAGAATTCATGCAATCGAATTCAACAACACTTTATTATCGCATGCTTACAATGAGAACACAACTTATTTATAATAAAGCCTCAAATCTCAACGCATATCTCCTTTCCCGCTTTTCTCCAACCGCTCTTCCATTTGCCTGAACGGAAGCGCACGATCAGCAGGACGGCATATACAATCTCAGATAGGCAGTGCGCATACCACGCACCGTAAATACCCAGACCCAGAACACGAACCGCAATGAAGGCAAGGACCGGGCGTCCGATCATCTGGGCTGTCATTGAGCAAAGCGCCACATGCTTTGTGTCTCCCATTCCACGGAGGGCTCCGGAATACACATACTGGAATGCGGTGAAAGGCTGCATGAGGGAGATGATGCGCAGAAGAACTATGCCTACAGCTATGATCTCAGGCACATCGCTGTAAAGTCCTATGAGGAATGCGCCGCAGAACGTGTAGATGATCATCAGGATGAATGAGATCCCCAGGCACATCTTGACGCAGCTTGTGGTGTAGAGAACAGAAAGGTCCGTCCTCTTTGCTCCAAGGCTCTGTCCGGCAAGAGTGGTCGCGGCAACCGCGCTAGACTGCCCGTTCATTCCCGTCAGCTGCTGGATGTTGATGCAAATCACATGTGTGGCATAAAGATTGGTTCCCAGAGCAGAGACAACAGCAGTGTATGCCGTAATGCCAAGTCTGCGGAAAACCTGTTCAAGCATCGCGGGAAAACCAATACGAAGCGTGTCCTTTGCAGTTGTCCTCTCAAAGCGCCACACCGGCTTTGAGAAATTCAGGTCAAGGGCATTGTTGGGCCTGAAGCAGATGTATGTTCCTATCAGGAACGCCACGAACTGGCCAATTACAGTGGCAATTGCTGCACCCCTGACCCCGAGAGCCGGGAATCCCAGCTTTCCGTTAATCAGAATCCAGTTGAACAGGATATTCAGCACATTTGCCACAAAGTTGTACAGCAGCGGCGCCTTGGTGTTCCCTATTGCCCTCAGTGCCGCAGTATATGTTGTTGTCAGGGCAAGCGGGATAAAGCCCACCAGGATTATCCTGAGGTACTCGGAGGCATAATGCATGGTGGTCTCATCCGTCAGACCGAACGGAATCAGCAGCTGGTCTCCGGAAAAGAAACCCACAACAGAGACCACAAGAGCCATGATCAGGGTCATGACAAGACCATGGCTGACCGCCTTTGGTATCTTCTTGTGGTCTCCTGCACCGCTGCTGTGCGCCACAAGGGCAGTGACACCGATGTTCACCGACAGGAACACGGTGACAAGCACCATCTTGACCTGGTTGGAGATTCCCACGGCGGCAAGAGCCTCGGGTCCTATTCCTCCGACCTGTATCTGGTCAAACATGGAAACCAGCTGCAGGAGCGCAAACTCCATTGCAGCCGGGTAATAGATCTTCCAGATCTTTGAGTAAACGGATTTGCGCGAGTGGCCTTCGGGGAATACCGGGCAGAAGAACTCCCGCAGCATTCCCACGACGCGTTTACCTGACTTTCTCAAGTGACAATTTGTAGTTGCAGACGTTCGGGAAGTTCTTCTCGAGCTTTGCCTCGACTTCCTTGTAGTCCTTACCTGTGCCAAGGCTGCGGTACTTAGCCAGCAGTTCCTTGTCGGCACCGAGATAATCGTCATTCTCTGAGAAGACGGTGTTCCTGTCCTTCATGAGCTTTGTACCGTACTTCATCATTCCGCTGATTGCGCCCTTGCTCAGGCAGTGGCAGGTGATCAGCTGGAAGCCCATCTTGTAAAGCTCATCCACGTCCTCGACATCGCTGATACCGTCATCGGCATGGATGTCCGGATAGCACATCCAGCCCGGGACCAGGTCATGTATCTTCTTCCATGACTCGCGCTCCGTGTAGGCATTGATGCTCTGGATCATTGTCATGTGTGCACCGACCTTGATTCCCAGCTGGGCGCGTCTGATTGCCTCATCAAGTCCCAGCATGCGGTCTGCTGTGATTGCGAAATATCCGTTGTTGAACTTCTTGGCTCCGCCGCCCTTGCAGTTTGTTCTTGCAATGACCATGCACTCAGTGCCTTTGACAGCCTCAACCGCGGCCTGGACATGCATTGCCCACTGCTCGGCAGAAAGGAAGCACTGATCATCAATGACGGTCTTTCCAAGGTGGACAATGGCCTCATCCTCAATGTTGACGGCCATAATTCCGGCCTCTGCGAACCTCTTGATGTTCTTGTATGTGTCCATCGGTGTCGCACCACCGGCCTCAGTGTCCGCAAACACGGCCATGCTGGTGCTCTTGGCAATCCTCTCTGCGGAGTAAAGCATCTCGTCCATGCTGATGAGACCTCTCATCCTTCCGCCTGTGAGTGAGTCCCTCTGCTCCGAGCTGCTGATTGTCACAGCCTCGAAACCGATGGCTTCGGCGACTCTGGCCGAGATGCAGTCGTAGACGCATGGAGCCCAGAGAATCTCATTCCTCTCCCTGATCAGTTGAAAAAAACTTTTTGCTGCCGGCATTGTATACTCCTTTTTTGATTCAGTTGTTGGTTTCCTTGTTCAGGTCCTTGTAGTAGAAACAGCAGACCGGATGCTTCGGGTCTGTGTTGTCCATGACAGGGACTTCCTTTGAGCATCGCTCCTTAGCATACGGGCATCGCGGATGGAACGGACACCCCGTAGGCCTGTTGATGGGACTTGGAATCTCTCCCTCAAGCTCAATTCTCTTACGGGTCTTCTCAAGGTGATAATCCACGACCGGAATGGCCGAGATAAGAGCCTTTGTGTACGGGTGGAGAGGCTTGGTGAACATCTCATCAGAGTCCATCATCTCCACTATGTTTCCCAGATACATGATGCAGACATAGTCGGCAATGTGCCTGACAACAGCAAGGTCATGTGCAACGAATATGTATGTGAGACCTAGCTCGCGCTGCAGTTTCTCAAGCAGATTGATTATCTGGGCCTGGATGCTGACATCCAGAGCCGACACAGGCTCATCACAGATGATGACCTCCGGGTGGCAGGCAAGAGCCCTTGCTATTCCGATTCTCTGCCTCTGGCCTCCGGAAAGCTCATGCGGGAACCTCTCACCCATCTCCTCGGAAAGACCGACCATGACAAGAAGCTCGTTCACCTCTTTGGTCACCTCTTCTGCGGACCTTTTCTTTCCGTCCGCCACCAGAACCTCTTTAATGATGGAGAATGCGCTCTGTCTTGGATCCAGGGAACCGTACGGATCCTGGAATATCATCTGGATCTTGCGCTTGATCTTGTCGTGCTCCTTCCTCTTCATGGAAAGAACATCCTGGTTGTGGAAATAGACCTTGCCGCCTGAGGCGCTCACCATCCTGAGGATGGCTTTTCCTGTGGTGGTCTTTCCACAGCCTGATTCGCCGACAATACCGATTGTTTTACCATGTTCTACTGAAAATGAGACACCGTCAACCGCTTTGACCGTACCAATGCGTTTTCTGGCAATACCCTTTGTCAGGCCGAAATGAACCTTAAGGTCCTCTACCTTGATGATAGGATCATTCTTCATTCCTCACCTCCTTGTCCAAGAGGTGGCAAGCCACCATGTGGCCGTCTTCTCCGGCTTTTCTGAGCACCGGGCATGCCTCTGTAGAGCATCTGTCACACTTCTCTGAGCAGCGGGGAAGGAACGAGCACTTGTCATCAAGTTTCGCCAGGCTTGGCGGAGCTCCCTCAATCGGCACAAGATCGGATTTCTTGTCGGCCTGGATCTGAGGCACGGCATTCAGAAGTCCCCTGGTGTACGGATGCTGCGGATTCGTGAGAATCTGCTCGGATGTGCCGGACTCAACAATCTGGCCGGCGTACATCACGTAGATCCTGTCGGCATATCTTGAGACCAGCCCCAGGTTGTGTGTGACTATCACTATTGATGAGTTGTTCTTTTTCTTGATGTCCATCAGAAGCTCCATCACCTGAGCCTGGACTGTGACATCAAGGGCTGTGGTGGGCTCATCGGCTATTATCAGGTCAGCCTGACACGCCACGGCAAACGCGATGAGCACTCTCTGACGCATTCCTCCGCTGAGCTCGAACGGATAGTTTCTCATCCTGAGCTCGGCATCGGGGATTCCCACCTCGTCAAGTGCCTTGGCACCAAGAGCCCATGCCTCCTTCTTGGTCATGCCCTTGTTGTGGGCGCGGAGGACATCAACGAACTGGTTTCCGATCTTAAAGACCGGGTTCAGGCTTGTCATGGGCTCCTGGAATATCATTGCTATCCTGTTACCCCTGACCTGATTCATGTCAGCTACGGGTTTGCCTCCCCTCAGAAGCTCGATCCCGTCAAATGTCACATCTCCTGAGAGTATCTTTCCAGGTGGTGTCTGGATCAGCTGCATGATGGACATCTGCGTCACGGACTTTCCGCAACCGGACTCTCCAACAACAGCCACGACCTCATTGCGGTCAACGTGGAACGACACATCCCTCACCGCCTGGACGGTTGAGCCGGTCATGAAGAAGCTTACCTTAAGGTTCTTGCAATCAAGAAGTCTATCTCCCATATCCGGCCTCCTTACAGCTTGCCTCTGAGCCTCGGGTCGATGGCATCCCTGAGGCTGTCACCGGCGATGTTGAAGGCAAGGACGACGAGAAGAAGACAAAGGCCCGGGGCAAATGCCAGCATGGGTCTGTCGAATATGTACTGGTAACCGTCGGCGACCATGCTTCCCCATGTTGCCGTTGGCTGCTGGATTCCGATTCCCAGGAAGCTCAGGGTAGACTCCAGCATTATTGTTCCGCCAAGATTCATGGTGAATGTGACCATCATGGTCGGGAAAGCGTTCGGAAGCAGATGCCTGACGATTATCTTTGATGTCTTGACGTTGGCGAACTTCAGGGCCGTTATATAGTCACTCTGCTTCAGGCTCAGGACCAGACCGTACATCAGTCTGATGTAGCTGGGAAGCATTCCGAAACTCAGGGCGAAAATCAGACCCAGTATGCTGTGGCCAACCAGTATTCCTATGGTTATGGTGAACAGCATGGGCGGGATTGCCAGCTGCACATCTACATATCTCATTATGATTGTGCTGAGCGGTCCGTTGGTGTAGCCCGCAATCAGCCCCAGCGCCATTCCCATCATGACACCGATGTCGCAGGAGAAGACGCTTACAACCAGCGACACCCTTGCCCCGTACAGAAGCCTTGTCACAACATCCCTTCCGTGAAGGTCGCATCCTAGTAGATGCTTGATGCTCGGTGTGGCAAGTGAATTCCTCAGGTTCATGTCATTGGGCTTGTACGGCGTGAGGATCGGGGCGAAAATGGCTGCAATCAGGAACAGGGCGATGAACCCCACAGCCAGATATGAGATTATTCCCCTGCTGAAGAAAGTGGTCTTGAACTGTTTGATCTTATCTTTTCTGGTCATCACTTCCCTCCGTTGATCCTGATTCTCGGATCCACAATTCCATAAGCTATGTCAAGGAGCAGGTTCGCGAAGACGACGAAGAACGATATCACAAGCACCAGTGCCTGGATTACAAGGAAATCGTTGTTCAGGACACTCTGAGTGATAAGGCGGCTGATTCCCGGAACCGAGAAGACCTGCTCCGCAAGAAGCGATCCTCCGACGATTGATCTCACCTGAAGGGCAATCAGCGTGATGATCGGGATGAGCACATTCTTTAAGGCGTACTTGTATCTCATCTTCCTCAAAGAGATACCGTAGGCCTTTGCCGTCCTGATGTAGTCCTGGTTGATGACATCGAGCATGTTTGTCCTGACCTGTCTGGCAATTGATGACAGCGGCCTGAAGCTGCAGATAATAATCGGCATCAGCGCATGCTTGATGTATTCTCCGAAATTCTCCAGCGGACTCACGAAACCCACGAACGGGAGCCACCTGAGCTTGACGCCGAAGAGATATATGAAAAGGATTCCGATCCAGAAAATCGGTATTCCGTTCATTGTTGTCATTATTACTGTGAGGGTCTGGTCAATTGCAGAACCCCTGTGTGTGGCGCAGACAATTCCGATTATTATTCCGAATATCACGGAAAGAGTGATTGACGGAACCGTCAGCCAGAGAGAGACGGGAAGTTTCTCCTTCACCAGGCCTGCAATATCAGTCCCGAGAAGGACAGACCGTCCGAAATTGCCCTGGAAAATGCCCTTGATCCAGAGATAATACTGGACAGGAAGAGGCTTGTTCAGATGCAGCTCTTCCCTGAGCGCATCAACCGCCGCCTGATCGGACTCATATCCGAGCATGGTCCTTACAGGATCGCCAGGCATAAGATGCACAATCAGGAAAGCGAATATGGATATGGCGAATATTGTCAGAAATGACAGCAATATACGCTTTCCGATGTATTTGATGTACGAATTCATATGTCTTCTTTTCTATCGGATTAAACCGGACGCCCGCAGAACGGGCGCCCGGAACCAAAAAACTGTCTTTTGACCTGGACTTACAGCTTGACCCTGTAGAGCTTGCTGATGTCGTTTCCTCTGTTGTAGGAGTTGCAGAAGCCTTCATCAACAATGTTGGCCTGTGTGATGATCTGGTCGTAGTAAGCTGTCAGGACAGGATATGCGATCATGTACTTGTCAATGAGCAGGTACTCAGCCTCCTGCATGTTCTTGTACATTGTGGCATCGTCTGTTGCTGAGAGAGCTGCCATGATTGCGGCATCCAGATCCACAGGATGGATTGCGCTATGGTTCATCATACCGACAGAGCCCTCTTCCTTTGCACGCAGTGAGAAGTTGGCCACTGCCTGCTGGACCAGGTTGGAGCCGTAGCCGTGTCCGCAGAGGACCATGCAGCTTGTCTTGCCGTCGCCGTAGATTCCGGCTGTTGACTGCCATGCTGCGTTGTCCAGATAGACAAGCTCGCAGTCAATGCCGATCTCAGCCATGTATGCCTGGATTGCGACCATGTAGCGGTCAAGCTTCTGGTCTGTTCCGACAATGAGCTTTGTCTTGAATCCGTTCTCATATCCGGCTTCCTTCATGAGCTGCTTTGCCTTCTCGACGTTGTACTCATAGCCCTTGACGTTCGGATTGTAGAAGCCTGTGCCCTCAACTGCGTACTGATTTGTAAAGAATGTTCTGCCATAGTCCAGAGACTCAATCATCTCCTCGGAGTTGATTGCATAGGCCACTGCCTTTCTGACACGCTCGTCGCAGAACGGGGATCCCTCGACCTCAGATGAGAAGATCAGGAAGTAGACTCTGTTCCACATCTTGTTCTGATAGAGGTTGAAGCCCTGCTTGATCATTCTGTC
>JAFZUN010000307.1 GCA_017618315.1 Spirochaetales bacterium | reverse complement strand
TCCGCATGAGGACCAATCCCTTCATGATTAGGACTGAGCATAACTATGGTTCCGCCACGTTCTCCTTTTAGCCCCGGCTCTGCGGCATTCACATCTGATTATTCCCAGCTTACTGTCTTGTGATGCCTGTGATGGTAGGAATGTGTTCAGGTGAAAGCCTTTCTGAAAATGTGATGTTGATAATTGGAACTAATATGTTGTACTATGGATGCACAAATGTTCAAAAACAATTGTAGCATTGGATAGAGGAGAAAAGTTGTCCTTGAATGACATCAGATACATGAACAGCTGCCTCATCATGAGATCCGATGCAACGGGAAATGGATGAGGACTTCGTGACATTATGTTTGCGGGGTCTTTTTTTGATTGATCAAATGGGTTGTTAGAAAACCTGAGGTAGTAAATGAATAAAAAGATAGCTGAAAAAAGCACTAATAATACTCTTGCAATCATTCTTTGTGCAGGAAAAGGCACAAGGATGAATGATGAAAGCACAAATAAAGTCTGTTTTGAGGTTGCAGGTATTCCTGTCATCAAGAGGATTGTGACTGCATTCAGGCAGGCCGGAGTCAACAGCTTTGTGGTTGTTGTTGGTTATAAGGCAGAGAAGGTCATGGAGTGCTTGGCTGGAGAGGAAGGCATTGCTTATGCATTCCAGAGTGAGCAGCAAGGCACGGGATCTGCTGCATTGTGCGGTCTCTCCACAGCCAGGAGCCTTGGTTTTTCGGGTGATGTCATTATCTCTGCAGGTGATAAGATTATTGACTCCCAGTTGATTTCTGATCTTATTGAGAAGAAGAACAGGCTTGGCCTTGAAATGGTGTTCGGAGCACAAACACGTGAGTTCAACCAGAACGGTGGCCGCGTCGTTGTTGAGAACGGCAAGGTCTACGGTATTGTCGAAAGCACGGACAGTGCATTAATGGCTATCGGTGCGACTTCAAGTGACCAGTACATGAAGGTCCTGAGCAAGTTCAATCTTGGGGAGAAAAAGAACACCAAGATCCTGAAGACTGCTCTTGAGATGGATTCCATTCCGTCTTCAATTGATCTCTGCGGTGAGGAATTCACTTCCGAGAGGATAGAGAAGACAAACTACATAAACGGCTCCTTGTATTGCTTCAACATCTGTGATGCAGAAGAGGCTATTCATTCAATCAAACAGGATAATGCTCAGGGTGAGTTCTATCTGACCGACATGGTGAACTACTTTGTCCGAAATCACTCAGTGGATGTTCTTCCAATCACTCGTTTTGAGCAGATGATGACTTACAGCACAAAGGAAGAGCTCCATGAGCTGAATGAGTATTTCATCTTCAAGGACCTTAAGGCTCCTTCTGCTGTTCTCTCGGATGTCTCTTCTCTTAAGGAGCAGCTCCAACCGGTTTATGGCTCACGTACAGATCTTAAGGTCGAGGAATACTCTTCACTGCTTGAATCCTTTATCTCCAGGTTCGGGGATGATGGTGTTCTTTTCACAAGGGCACCCGGCAGGGTAAATCTGATGGGCAGGCATGTGGAGCACCGCGGCGGTTGCACTAATATGATCTGCACTGACAATGAGACTGTGCTTGCTGTTTCTCCACGTCATGATGATCTGGTGTGTATCTCAAATGTAGACTCTTCATTTGGGTCATATACTTTCTCAATAAGCAAATGCCTGCAGGGAAAGAAGGATTTCTCATCATGGATTGACTTCATTGAGAGTCCTGCGGTGATGGCGGATGTGGCTGAGAACAAAGGCGCATGGGTCAATTATGTCAAAGCCGCAGTGATGAGGTTCAGGTATGAGTTCCCGTCAATCAGGTTCGTGGGAATGAATATCCTGATGAGAGGTGATATTCCTATAGCTGCTGGTTTGTCTTCATCTTCATCAATTGTTGTCGCTACTGCAGAGGCAATTGTCGCATTGAACCATCTGAGGATAACAACACAGCGCTTTGTTGATCTTTGCGGAGAAGGTGAGTGGCTTGTCGGAACACGTGGAGGCTCCGGAGATCATGCCGCCATGAAGTGCAGCTCAAAGGACAAGGTGACCCACATGTTCTTCAAGCCTTTCTCTGTTGGTGAGAGCATAAGGTTCTCTTCAGATTACAAAGTGGTAGTGGCTGACAGCTGTATCCAGGCAAAGAAGTCTGAAGGTTCAAAAGACCGGTTCAACCAACAGGTCGCATGCTACGAGTTCGGTCTGATGCTGATCAAGAAGTTCTATCCTCAGTATGGGGAGAAGCTCCAGTATCTCCGTGACCTGAACAGGATCGGACTGACAGACATCCAGCTGTATGAGATGCTTATGACCCTTCCATTGAAGGCTACATCCGCTGATCTGTACGAGCTTCTTCCTGAGCGTCTGGATGAGATTAAGAGAATTCAGAAGTCTCATGCCATTCCAGAATATTATGAGGTTCGCAGTGTCATGCTGTTTGGTATTTCTGAGTGTCTCAGATCAGAGAGGGCATGTGACATCATTGCCAGCGGTGATTACGAGAGACTTGGTGAGATGATGAGCGTAAGTCACAACGGAGACAGGGTCTGGAAGGACGGAAAGCCATATGACTACACCGCGTCTGATGCTTATCTCAAAGGCTTAATCAGAAACCTTAAAAACGGAGTGAATATCGAGGAATCAAGGATAATTAACCAGGGAGGAGGATATGCCTGTTCAACTCCTGATATTGATAATCTTGTTGACTTGGCGTGCGGCTGCCCGGGGGTTCTTGGTGCGCAGATCGCCGGTGCGGGACTTGGTGGTTCTGTGATTATCCTTGTGAGGTCAACTGATGCTGGTTCTTTGATTTCTGCATTAGATGCCGGTTATTACAGACCAAACGGCCTACAATGTGCCGCCCAGGTCTGCAGCCCTTCTGCAGGATCCTCAGTGATACTTCCTTGATGGTTTAAACCACAATGTTTTCTCTCTGTTATTTGTAACATTCTAATCTATAAATGTATTTTATATTGATTGATTATTGTTATTGTTCTAGTTACAATAATTGTACAAATGTTCATATTCATTTGTGGGCATTGGGAAGAGAGAAGAGAAATTGATTAGAACTGGCATGGACAATGCCGTACTTTTTTTTAGTCTGAGTTTTCCTCATCTGTTTTCAATGTCATAATTATGTACAGACGGACTTCGTGGCTTATGCCGACGGAGTCTTTTGTGTATTTGGGCACATAATCTGCCTGATTCTTGCAACTTCGTTACGGCGGGTGCAATAGGGCGGATGACCAGCCGAAGAGGCTCTTTTTTTCGCGCGTGTGCGTGAAGGGTCTGTGTGTCCTTTTGATTGTGTTTTTTCTGTTGTTTTCAGAAATTGGTTTTAGGTTTAGGATATTATACCTGAGTTAGGATTAGGCAATGAGTGACAAAAAAAAGAGAAACAGACAAAGACTGCAGAGATTATATTTGTCTGTGATTGATTTCCTTATTTATAGTGCTATTAGTCTCTTTATTCTGAAGATTCACCCGAGTTATGATAATCCGCTGACATATAATACAATAGTCTGGCAGTATTTATATGGCTTAGGTCTTGTTTTCGCCTGCAGGATAATGTTCAGGGTGAACTGGTTTGAGTGGCAGTTTGGAAAGATGCTGCCATATATCAGGTTGATAACCGCGGATTTTATAGCCGGGGTGGTGTTTGTCATTCTGCAGCGTGTTGTCAATAACCGGGTGGAAGCAATCATCGTCTTGTTGATTTCCTCCTTGAATCTGCTCTCCACAATTGTTTCGAGAGTAATCTTCAAGGTCTTCTATGATGTTTCTCTGAATGTGTCCACAGAGATTCCTTTCTCTCCTCCGGATATCAGCCAACTGGAGATAAATGAAGTTGCTGATACTCTGAGGTCTGGCTGGATCACTACCGGCCCAAAGACAAAGAAACTGGAGGCTCTGATCACATCTTGGATCGGTTGTGCAAGAACAGTGTGCCTTAATTCTCAGACTGCCTGTGCTGAGATGACTTTGAGGGTCTTGGGAATAGGACCGGAAGATGAGGTTATCACATGTGCATACACTTATACAGCTTCAGCATCTGTAGTCTGTCATGTGGGTGCAAAACTAATTCTAGTTGACTGCAGTGATAAATCCGGATCAATTGAGATGGATTATGATGCACTTGAGAATGCAATTACTCCAAGGACAAAAGCAATTATTCCGATTGATCTTGGTGGAATTCCATGCGATTACGACAAGATATTCGAGATAGTGGAAAGAAAGAGAAACATCTTTGTCCCGTCAAACGACATCCAAAAGAAAATCGGTAGAGTTGCAGTTGTCGCAGACTCTGCGCATGCGTTCGGATCTTCTTATCATGGTAAGATGCTCGGTTCTATTGCAGACTTCTCAAACTTCAGTTTTCATGCGGTTAAGAATTTCACGACTGGTGAAGGTGGCGCTATGACATGGAGACATATTGATGGAGTTAATGATGATGAGCTTTATCACCAAGTCCAGCTGCTATCTCTTCATGGTCAGTCAAAGGATGCTCTTGCAAAGACCAAGGTTGGGGCATGGGAATATGACGTTGTTGGACCCTGGTACAAGTGCAATATGACAGATATTGCCGCTGCAATCGGGCTTGCTCAATTTGAGCGTTATCCCAAGATGCTTGAAAGAAGAAAGAAGATCATTGAGAAATATGATGCAGCTTTCAAACCGCTGGGGCTTGATTTGCTTAACCACTACACTGATTCATATAAGAGCTGCGGGCATCTTTATCTTGTGAGGGTTCCCGGTATCACGCCTTCACAGCGGAATGAGATAATAATCAAGATGGCAAAGCAGAAGGTTGTCTGCAATGTTCACTACAAGCCGCTTCCGCTTCATACTGCTTACATCAACATGGGATTCAATATGATTGATTATCCAAATGCATATAATAAGTTTGCAAATGAGATTACGCTTCCTTTGTATTCAAAGCTACAGGACAAAGATGTTGAATATATTATTGAGACATTCACAAGTGTTATAAAGGAGTATCTGAAATAATGCTCCGAAGATGGGATGCATTACCGGTTTTTTTGAGAACGCCAGAAGTGCGTCCTTATTGGGAAATCTTGGATAAGAAGCGCTGGCAGTTGTTTCTTAAGAGGGTTTTTGATCTTGTAGTTGCTTTTATTCTTTTGATCATTCTTGCTTTGCCAATGTTGATTCTTGCGATATGGATCAAAATTGACTCAGAAGGTCCTGTATTTTACAGGCAGGTGCGAGTGACAACATATGGTAAGCATTTTAGGATCCATAAGTTCAGGACTATGGTCTCAAATGCTGAAAAGTTGGGGACAGCTGTGACTGTCGGGAATGACAGCAGGATTACAAAAGTTGGTTCAAAGTTGAGAAAACTGCGTCTTGACGAGCTTCCACAGGTTATTGATGTACTATCCGGAAATATGAGCTTTGTGGGGACTAGGCCTGAAGCTGTCAAATACGTTGAGAAGTATAAGCCAGAATTCTTTGCCACTTTGCTTTTGCCTGCAGGGATAACCAGTGAGGCATCAATCCGCTATAAGGATGAAGACAAGCTGCTGAATGAGGCATCTGATGTTGATTTTGTTTATCAGAATGAGGTGCTTCCGGAAAAAATGAAGTGGAATCTTGAATCAATAAGGAAATTCAGTTTCTTCCGGGATATCATGACGATGATAAGAACTGTGGCTGCTGTCTTGGGAAAGGAATACCGATGAATATCATATATATTGAGCATTATGCGGGTTCTCCAGACATGGGTATGGAGTTCAGGCCATATTATCTTTCTCTTGAATGGTTAAAACGTGGACATAAGGTGACAATCATTGCTGGTGATTATTCACATCTTCGTAAGAAGAATCCGGAAGTGAAAGAGGATTTCCAAAGAGAATACATAGACGGAATTGAGTATGTGTGGCTCAGAAC
>JAFZUN010000306.1 GCA_017618315.1 Spirochaetales bacterium | reverse complement strand
GTGTCAAAGAATATGTTACAATCACCGCACAGGGGGAAAACCGCACTATGAGTACTCTTCTCAAATTCGACAGACTCAGCAACACAAGAGATCTCGGAGGGATGAAGGCAGAAGACGGGCGTATTATTGTACCAGGCAAGCTTATCCGAAGCGGACAGCTCTATGACATCTCGCCTTCGGATATCCATAAGCTCTCTGAGCTGATTGATACCGTTGTTGATTTCAGGACAGAAGAGGAGAAGAAGGAGAATCCTGACACCGATATCCCGGGAAGCACCTATCATTTCATCCCTGTGGTGGAGTCTTTCTCTGCCGGGGTGTCCCATGAGGAGGAGTCCAACGAGAGTATTGTAGCCAAGCTGGTCTTTGATCCTGAGGGAGCCTTGAATTACATGTGTGCCATGTACCGGAAATTCGTCTTCAGTGATTATTCCCTGTCTCAGTACGGGAAGTTTCTCAAGATCCTCCTTGATGAACACGAGAGGGCTGTGCTCTGGCATTGCAGCGTGGGGAAGGACCGTGCCGGAACCGCTGCCTTGATCATTGAGAAGATACTCGGCATTCCGGATGAGGATATCATTGCGGATTTCCTGAAGACCAACGAGTATCTGAAAAACGATCTCATGCAGATAACCGCCTATGCCAAGTCAAAGACCGGTTCCGATGATCCGCGCATCGATCACTCCATGAAATACCTGTTCGGAACCGACAGAGCCTACATTGAGACTTTCTTCAAGGCTGTTGACGAGCGCTTCGGCTCCTTTGAGGCTTTTGTGCATGAGGGTCTTGGTTTATCTGATTCCGATATGGAGAAGCTCAGAGAGAAGTATCTCCGTTGATTGTGATTAAGAGCCTGTGACAGTTGCTCTTTCCGCTCTCCAGACGGAAGAAGTCATCACGTTTGTCAATCTCGTTCAGGCCCGGCTTTCCCGGCAGGGAGAACCACGGCTCAATGCAAAGGAAAGGCACCTCCATCTTCACCTTATGCCAGATGGCGCACCACGGGGTGTCCGGATACCTTACAGTAATGCTGCGGCTGTCCTTGTCAGTCTTGATGGTCACCGTGTTTCCTGTGTTTCCAAGGCAGATCGCATCTTTATCAAAAAGATCATGTCTGAGTTGCAGGCGCTTTCCGTCAAGTGGGAAGGGGATATCCACTCCGCTGTTGTGACATTCCGGGGTGAATGATCTGCGCACAACATCTCCGGCATCCGGGAACTCCAGATAATAGTCCTCGAATCTCAGGCCTTCACTCATGGGGACGTTGAAGCCCGGGTGGCTGCCCATTCCGTAGAACATGGCCGATTCCCCATTGTTTGTCACAAGGTATTGAACAGTCAGCGTGGAGCCATCGAGCTCATATCTGACTCTGAAATCAAAGTCAAACGGATACAGGCTCCTTATATTATCATCCACCACCAGAAGCATTGTGCAGGCGGATTCCTCAAAGCTTTCAAGTATGAACCTTGATGTTGGGACAAACCCATGGATAGGCATTGGCCCGTATGTCTTGCCCTGGAACTGGTACTCCTGGTTAGGCAGACGTCCCACAAACGGGAAGAGTACAGGCGCATGCTTGGGCCAGATGTCAGGGTTTCCGTCCCAAAGATATTCAGTCGAGGCTGTGGCCAGTCTTGAGAGCTGTGCCCCGGTTTCTGATATTTGTGCAGTGAGAATGCCGTTGGTGATTGTGACCATTATCTGCTCCTCCTTACATGTTTGGTGGAGATATTATACCACATGTAGGAGAACGGGAGTTATTTCTCTGTATCTATCCTGTAGCCCACAGTATCGAAGATCTCCTTGAGTAAGTCCGATGATTTCTCATTAGTCTCATCAAAGAAGGCATCGATTATGTGGTTGAGAAGCTCCATGTTCTTTTTTGTGTAGCGCTTGAACAGGGTGACGGAACTGATGTTGTCACCGCTTCTCTCAATGTCATCCCGTAGATTCTCAAGAGGCTGGCGGAGCTTGATCCTGCCAAGCAGATAATCCGTGGACACGTTGAAATAATCAGCTATCTTGACCAGCTCTTCAAGGCTGGGATATGAGCGTTCATTCTCCCAGTCATAGATTGCACTGTTCGTTTTTCCTACGACTGCAGCCAGTTCTTTCTGAGTGAGACGATGGTGTTTTCTCAACGCTTTGAGAGTTGCTCCGAATTCCATATGATGAGGATAGGATGAAATCCGCAGGTTGTCAATTTTGATTATCGTATATACTGCGATTACTATTCTTCTGTTATTTGTTTTTCCTGAAGCGTATGCTGTGTTAGAATCATCTGTGGAGAACTTATGAGAATCAGTTTAGGCAATGTAAAAGGCTATTTCCTCAAAGATGGCGGATACAGGTTCACGGCAGAGAACGGAACGCTGGATGTGATCCCTGTTGCTAATGGAATAGTGCTGTTCGAATACAATGTGAATGGCTATACAGTGCCTCAGTTTCTTAATGATTCGAGCGATTCTTTATTCACATTCAATAATCAGGCTATCAGATCTGCCATCTCAGATGCCTCTGATGGCTGGGCCATCACATTTGGTGACACCACCGTTCAGGTCTCAAGGGACAATGCCGTTGTCACTGTCCTTCATGACGGTATTCCTGTTCATGGTGGCAGGGCTGGCGGAAAAGACACTGTGATTCCGCAGTCCCAGTTCCATCTTTGTGGAAACCATGGTTCTGAGACAGGTTCGTTTATCTTTGCTCTTGAGCCAACGGATCATTTCTACGGCCTGGGGGATAAGACTGGAAGCCCTGACCACAGGGGAAAGAGGCTCAGGCTTTACAACAAGGATGCTCTTGGTTATGATGCTTCATTCTCGGATCCCCTGTATAAATCCGTTCCGTTTATTCTCAGGCAAAACAGAAAGACCCGTTCTTGCACTGGTTTGTATTTTCCGGAGACCTGCGTGCTGTCAGCAGACCTGGGGAAGGAAAGCCCCTTCTACTGGTCCATGGACATCATGGGAGGACCTTTCCGTTATTTCCTGATTCTCGGAGATGATTACAAGGATATTCTGAAGGGCTACTGCTCCCTCACAGGGTTTGCATCATTCCCGCCCTTGTATTCATTCGGATACTTCGGATCCTCCATGAACTATGTGGAGGCATGGGATGCCCAGGCAAGGATCCTGCGGTTCTTCAGTGATGTCGAGAGTCATGACCTTCCATGTGAGGGCATGTATGTGTCTTCCGGATATCTCAAGTCTGATGAGGGCTTCAGGCATGCATTCATGTGGAACAGACGCAAGTTCCCGGATCCGGGTTCATTTCTGGATGACTTGTCAAAGCGCGGCTACCATCTGACATTCAACATCAAGCCCGGAATCCTGAAGACCCATCCGTGGTATGAGGAACTTAAGCAGAAGGGATATTTCATCAAGGATAATGACGGAAAACCTGTAGTAGAGTACTTCTGGGGAGGTGATGCCTCGTTCATAGACTTTACAAATTCCGAGGCTGTCTCCTGGTGGAAGTCCAAGCTGAAGGATTCCTATCTGGACCACGGGGTGGAGGGAATCTGGAACGACAACAATGAGTTTGAGATGTCAGATCCAGAGATGAACGCATACAAGGTCAGGACCCTGTATCCGGTTGAGATGGCCAGGGCGTCCTATGAGGCCTGTCTAGAGAAAAACCCGTCAAAGCGCTCCTGGATATACTCAAGAAGCGGCTATGCCGGAATGCAGAGGTATGCGAGGACCTGGACAGGTGACAACTCAAGTGATTTCAGAACCCTCAAATACAACCAGTTCCAGGGAATAAGCCTTGGGCTCAGCGGAATTCCGTTTGTAGGCCATGATCTCGGTGGATTCTACGGCCCGGAGCCAAGTGCGGAACTTCTTGTCAGATGCGCTCAGAGCGCGATCTTCCAGAGCCGGTTTGTGATTCACTCATGGCGTGAGAACGATGAGCCCACAGAGCCGTGGAAGTTCAATGAGGTCTTCCCCCTGATCAAGCAGGCCATTGCAGATCATTACAGACACATGCCGTACATCTACAATGAGGCGCGCAAGGCATCATTGACAGGTGTTCCCCTAGAGAGGCTTCTATGCCTTGAATATCCTTCTGATCCTGCACTTGAGCCTGAGTCCGAGCAGTTCATGTTCGGAGACAGCGTCATGAAGGCTCCTGTCCTGAATGAGGGACAGGTGACAAAGCATGTCCATTTCCCGGAGGGAGAGAACTGGTACAGCCCCAAACTCGGAACTCTCTTCAAGGGAGGAGAGGAGATTGATCTGGAAGCGCCCCTGCACACGTCCTGGTATTTCTACAAGGCAGGAAGCATCATCCCAAGGTCTCTTGAGGTCTCAAGGCTCAGCACCGGTTTCTTCAGGTCACTTGAGATGATGGTTGTCCCCAAGAACGGAACCTTCACCTATCAGTACTTTGAGGATGACGGAGTATCCGTCGCAATGCCTGAGAGCCATAACATATGGGTTTTCACTGTGACTTACAGCGGGGGGACGCAGACGGGCGAGATCCGGGTTGAATGTACTCATCTTGGCAGGAAGGACAGTATTGAGGGCAGGGAAGTCAGGATCACACTGCCTCCGGGATTCGAAGGCGGGGCGGCCATTGAGATGGACAAGCTTGACGGGGCAGTGATCAGTTTCAGTGGCCTTTACAGGTAGAAAAACAACGGGAAATAAAATATAGTCTGAAAAAGAAAACAACTGAATATATGGAGGATGATTCCCATGAAAATTACAGAACTGTGCGAGATTCTTATGCTGGTCAGCTTCGGCTTCTCCTGGCCGTTTAATGCAATAAAGTCCTACAAGGCAAGAACCGCAAAGGGTAAGAGCATCCAGTTTCTTGTCCTGATCCTGTTCGGCTATGTCTGCGGAATAATCTCCAAGCTCACCGCACCGTCTTTCAAATGGTATGTGATGTTCTTCTACATCCTGAACTTCTGCATGGTGTTCATCGATTTCCTGCTTTACTTCCGCAACCGCAAGCTGGACAAGCTGGCAGAAGGCAAGAACTGAGAACTACTTTCTTGAGAGTTTTGTTTTCAGATAATTGATCCATCTGAGGATAACAGGGGTTTTTATCTCGCTTTTCACCGCTTTTGCGGCATCGTTTTCTGTCGCAAGGGCATCGACACGCTTCATCTCATCCCATTTTCTGACAAGCCACATGTAAAGGTCGGCTTCTGTCTGGCCGGGGAATTCCGCAAGTAGATGCTCCTTCTCAATGGCATCGGCAACCTTGAGGTACACATTGTTGTACCAGCTTACTGCACCTTCCTCGAACGAGATTTCGGTCTGTCTGTTCTGGTTCACGAAGTACTTGTGGACCATGATGTGGTTGACCATCTCGGGGTAGGAGCCCGGAGCCGTGAAGACAATGCGGTCCATTGGAAGGTATGTCGGGTTGAACTGGTCTATAAAGCGCTGGCGCTCATAAGCAACCACGCGTTTCTTGATCTCATTGAGGGTTATTCCCTCCTCAAGCGGGATCTTGGATGTGAGCTCAACAACCTCGGCATCTATGAACTCAACACCTCGGCTCTTGGCAACCGATACTCTGTGGTTGCCGTCACGGACAAAATAGACGTCACCGAGCTTGTATACAGATATCGGAGGCAGAACAACATCGTCCAGATGTGCTGCGTCAATGCTTTCCCATCTTTTCTCCAGATGGGTGTTCATCGGGTAGAATGCAGATGAGAAATCGTGGTACCTGTTCTCGGATCCGATAATCTGCTTAACGGGAATGACCTGCATTCCCTTGTAGGACTCGGCCTCGGGTTTGATCAGTTTTGTCACCTCGTAAAACGATAGCAGGTTGGGATTATGCCATCTGAATGTCGAGAATAGACCCTGGAAAACCGCATGTCTGTGGGCTTTTACGAAATCTCCAGTTACAGTGAGGTTGTCTGCCATTATTTCTCTCCGGATTTCTCAGTGTCCAGCATGTAGCTGCCATACACATTGATTAGTGTTGTGCTTCCATGGTGCATGATCCTGTTGGCGTTACGGTCGTCCAGGTGCACATGCCCGTGGAGCATGTATTTTGGCTGATATTTGTCCATAAAGTCAAGAAAGCATTTGAAGCCGCGGGGACAGAGATCCGGTCCGTCACCGATACCGAACGGGGGTGCATGAGTCACCAGGATGTCCAGATATCGTCCGTATTTCCTCTTGTTGTAAATAAGGGAGAGGGCAAGGCGGCGTATGCGTCGTCTCATCTGTGCCTCGGTATACTGGCTGTCG
>JAFZUN010000305.1 GCA_017618315.1 Spirochaetales bacterium | reverse complement strand
CTCAGATATCTGGAGAAGACAATCATTGATTCTCAGGACCACATTGTGATTGTCGCCCACACCAACAGAGAAAAGCAGGCTCTGGAGTTCAAGGCCATGATCGAGGAGCGCATCAAGCCCGCCAAGACCATCCTTACAACAGTGTTTCCGTCATGCGGAGTCAACATCGGACCTGGTCTGATGGCCGCATATTATTATGGAAAGCCTGTGACACAGAATCTCGAGGAGGAGAAGAAGCTCTTTGCCGAGCTGTCTTCAAAGTGACATGCAGGTCATAAACGGCTCCTTCTTCAAGCAGATGCTCACCAATGCCCTGAACAACCTGTACAGCTCGGAAAGCGAGATAAACAGGATGAACGTGTTTCCCGTCCCTGACGGGGACACGGGAACAAACATGCTCATGACATTGGAGAACGGGCTCAACGGATCTCCGGATACTGATGATCTTTCAGTCTTCCTTGAGAGCCTGAGCCGGGGCATGCTTTATGGGGCAAGGGGCAACTCCGGAGTCATCCTCTCGCAGATATTCAAGGGGATATCCAACTCACTCTCAGGCAAGACTGAGATGACACCCAAGGATTTTGCCGTCGCGCTTAAGGAAGGTGCAAGGAATGCTTATCTGGCGGTGATGAATCCTGTAGAGGGAACCATTCTGACTGTTGTGCTTGAGAGCTCGGATTTTATTCTCCGGAAAGTTGACGAGCTCTCATGCTTTGAGGATTTCTTCTCCCTTTATCTGGGAAAAATCCGGGAGAGCCTGGACAACACACCCAACCTGATGGCTCTTCTCGCAGAGGCAAACGTCGTTGACAGCGGAGGCTACGGCTTCCTGAAGATCATGGAGGGTGCAGGAGGTTTCCTGCTTGGTAACAGGATCAGCAGGGTGACTGACAACCCGGATCACAGAGCAGTGTCAAATCCGCTTGACAGCCTTGATCTTGACTCTTTCACTGCGGATACGGTGTTTGAATACGGCTACTGCATGGAGTTCATACTTCAGCTTCTGAACTCAAGGACTGATGTTCAGTCATTTGATTTCGAGTCATTCAGGGCCTTCCTCTCGGAGCAGGGAGAGTCACTTGTGTTCATACCTGACGGATCCCGTATCAAGGTTCATGTGCACACCCTCAGACCTGCTCCTATCATCACCTATGCGCAGCAGTTCGGAGAGTTCCTGTCATTCAAGCTAGAGAACATGTGCCTGCAGCACAACGAGTACATCAGATCCGTGCAGAAGACAATCTCCGCCCCGTTCGTGGCCGTGGTTGTCTGTGACAGGAACCTGTTCCCGCAGTTCAAGCCGTTCCCGTTTGTCAGCTGCATTGACAGCCATGACACGCAGAGCATCCCGGTAAGTGAGTTCATAGAGCGCTTCAACTGTATTGATGCCCAGAAGATAGCTGTATTCCCCAACAGCAAGAACGCAAAGGAGGCCGCACTTCAGGCCGTGTCAATCGCCGGCAGGGACAACATTGAGATCATTGATTCTGACAGTGTGGTGAAGGCTTTCTATGCCATCACAATGAGCAGCATAGAGGATGAGAACCCTGAGGCATGGATTGACGAGCTGAGAGAGACTGTAAGCCAGGTTGTCTCCATCCGCATCTCAATATCCACCAAGAACTGCATCATTGACGGTGTGAGGTGCACACAAGGCCAGTATGTCGCATATGTGGCAGGAAAAATCAGCTGCTGCTGTGAGAGCCTTGCAGAATGTGCGGTCAAGGCTGTTGGCTCTATAAGTGATCTGGAAGACAGGGAGACTGCGTTTGTGTTCCATAAAGAGGATGCTGACATTGAAGCTCTCATTGATGAGCTATCCTCTGCATATGACGGGATAGGATTCTCTCCGATTGAAGGATGTCAGGAAAACTGTGACCTGATGATGGGAATTGTGTGATGATTGCATTATGGATTGTTCTTGGACTTCTGGCCCTTGTGTTTCTGTTCTATTTTCTGCCGTTTGCCATAATCGCTGACAAACAGCTGAGGCACCTGTTCATCAGGACATCTACTGAGAAGTGGAACAGGACGATAAACTTTCCTGATGACCCCGAGTATGTTGGCATTGTCAAAGGCGGGGAGGCATGGGCAGAGAAGTACAAGTCTTTCATGAATGATGTCTCAATCACCAATGAAGGCTTGCATTTAGCGGCTCAATATTACAATTTCGGCAATGATAAGGCTGTTATTCTTATTCCGGGAAGAACCGAGGGATGCACCTATTCATGCTACTTTGCCGAGCCGTTCAGGAAGGCTGGCTACAACGTTCTTGCCATTGATAACCGCGCCCACGGACATTCGGACGGCAAGTGCAACTGCCTTGGACTCAAGGAGTACAGGGACATCCTGGCATGGGGCAGGTTCCTCCATGACGAGTGCGCAATAAAGTCCATAGTCTGCCACGGAATCTGCATAGGATCTGCTACCGCCCTTTATGCCTTCACCTCAGGCTCATGCCCGGATTACTTCAAGGGCATGGTGGCTGATGGTATGTTCACCACATTCAGGGAGTCCTTCAAGCAGCATCTGATCCAGGACCACCGTCCGGTGTTCCCGTTCATAAACATCTTCTTCTTACTGTACCGGATCAGAACCGGTGTCAATGCCTCCCAGAACGGACCTGTGTACTGCATTGACAAGATGACTCGTCCAATTCTGTTCATCCACAGCAGGGAGGATGTGTTCTCTCTTCCACAGAATGCCCAGATGCTTTATGAAAAATGCCCGTCCAAGTCAAAGAAGATAGTGTTCTTCGACAAGGGCAGGCATTCGTTTGTGAGGATCAACAATACGGAGCAGTATGATGCTGCCGTGATTGATTTCCTCGATTCGGCAATCTGAAATCAGATTACTCTTTATCAAGTTCCTCGAACTGTGAGTTGTAAAGATCGGCATATATGCCTTTCTTCTTCATCAGCTCCTTGTGGGTTCCTTCCTCGGCAATCCCCTTGTTCTGGATTACAAGGATCCTGTCTGCCTTGACTATGGTCGAGAGCCTGTGGGCTACTACAAAGCTCGTGCGGCCTTTCATCAGAAGTGCCATTCCAGCCTGGACAAGCTCCTCGGTTCTGGTGTCGATTGCACTTGTGGCCTCATCCAGAAGGAGAATCTTCGGATCTGCTATCAAAGTCCTTGCCAGGGCAATGAGCTGCTTCTGTCCCTGGGAGAGTGAGTCCTGGGAGATCTGGCTGTCAAAGCCCTCAGGCTGGGAATTGATCATGTCATCCATTCCGAGCTGATGGCAGGCGTCCTTCATCTGCTCCTCCGTGGCATCCGGTCTTCCGTAAAGAAGGTTCTCACGGATTGTGCCTGAGAAGAGGAATGAATCCTGTGTCATAACACCGATGTTGGCCCTGAGTGATGCCAGAGTCACCTTAGAAATATCCTGACCGTCAATGAGCACCTGGCCTGAGACCGGATCGTAGAATCTTGAGATCAGGTTCACTATTGTGGTCTTTCCTGCGCCGGTGGGTCCGACAAGAGCGATCATCTCACCTGGTCTGACACAGAGCGACATGTCGTGCAGGACTTCCTTGTCAGGTTCATCGGGATAGGCAAAGGTGATGTTTCTGAAATCGACCTCACCTTCGGTGACCTTGAGTTCCTTTGCATCGGGAATTTCCTGCAGGATTGACTCGGTATCCAGAAGCTCAAAGACCCTCTGTGCGCTGGTGACCTGGTTGGTGAACTGGTTGAAGGTCGCCGCCAGGGACCTGATGGGCTGCCAGAAGAGGGCGATGTAGGTTGCAAATGCAATCAGCTGTCCTACTGAGGACTCTCCGAGCTTCAGCCACTTGATGGCAAAGAGATAGAGCACGAAGTACCCGATTCCCATTGACCAGTGGATGACTATGTTAAGAAGATCGGCTCTTCTGACGGCCTTGACCCATGACTTTTCGACATCCTTCATGATCTTGTCGCCTTCCTCAATGGTCTCTCTTTCGGCGCTGAAGGCCTGGATGACCTTGATTCCCGCGTAGGACTCGTGGGTGTAGGCGTTCATGTTGGAGTTCTTCTGCCTGAAGTCCATCCAGTTCTTGAAGTTCTTGATCATTACGAAGTAGATGCTGACCACAAGAAGGGGAACCACCAGGAAAGCAGAGAGGCTCAAAACCGGATTTGCCCTCAGCATGATGATCACAACG
>JAFZUN010000304.1 GCA_017618315.1 Spirochaetales bacterium | reverse complement strand
ATTGCATTCTTACCATAGCGCTTTCTTATCTCTATGGCAGCAAGCATGTTACGCTTCTCTTTGTCTCTGCGCTTGTCAGTCTGGACCCTCTTTGCCTTCTGAGCCTCATAATCTGTGAAAAGGTCCAGTTGCTCCGAGCATTTGGCCTCATAACCTGACATGACCACATCTGAGGCCGTTATGTTTATCCGCCTGACAAAGAGCCGTTTATCTGTGATTGACCTGTATATCTTCTCCGCAGCTGTCCTTATCTCAGCCGCAGATGAGGTGTATCCGTCAAGATGCACAGCGGCATTGACCGTCTTGGGGACCTTGCGGCCGTACCAGTCATATCCGAACTCTCCGTTAAAGTCATCCGGGCATCTGGAATCATAGTTGATGCACAGGCTTATGCAGTTTGTGACAAGATCCTTGTCCAAAAGATCCATGGCAAGATTGTCAGCCATCTCCTTGACTATCAGAAGACCTTTCTCATTGTCATATGGCTCAGGCAGCACCTGTCCCGAGCTCAGGCTGTTGTTCTGAGGTCTGTAGGCCTTTATCTGGGCCATGGTGCAGGACTCCCATCCCCAGGCATGGTCTATCAGAAGCTCCGCATTGACCCCGAACTCCTCATATAGGGCTCTCTCGTTCTTAAGCGACATCCTGGCTATGTCCCCCATGGTGCGGATCCCAAGTCTGGCCAGACGCGACTCATAGCCGCGTCCCACACGCCAGAAATCGGTGATTGGGGTGTGAGTCCAGAGCTTTCTGCGGTAGCTCATCTCATCAAGCTCGGCGATTCTCACCCCGTCCTTGTCCGCAGGGATATGCTTTGCCTCTATGTCCATGGCCACCTTGGCAAGATAGAGGTTTGTTCCTATCCCTGCTGTGGCCGTAATGCCCGTCTCCCTTAGCACATCCCTGATCATCCGTATGGCAAGCTCATGAGCGGTCATGCGGTAGGTCCCCAGATAATGTGTGACATCAATGAAGACCTCATCTATGGAGTAGACATGGATGTCCTCGGAGGCCACATAGTTGAGATATATGTCATATATTCTGGCGCTTACGTTCATGTAGTGAGCCATGTGCGGCGGAGCTATCACGAAATCAAGTTCCAGCGAAGGATCCGCCTGAAGCTCTGACGCATAGTAGGACTTGTCCCTGAATCGCCTTCCGGGGGCATTGAGCTTTCTTCTCAGATTGATAGCCTGCACGGCCTGGATGACCTCAAAGAGCCTCGGGCGTCCTGAAATGCCGTATGCCTTCAGCGATGGTGAGACCGCAAGGCAGATTGTCTTATCCGTACGGGACTGATCCGCCACAACAAGATTCACGTTGAGAGGATCAAGCTTCAGGCGTCTGCACTCGGCGGATGCATAGAAGGATTTGAGATCAATGGCAATGTATGTGTGGCTCACTCCCATATTGCTTATCATATATTAAGCATGTGGCTTTTTCAAGCATGTCTTCTGTTTCAGTTAAGTCCGAATGCCAACGTCACCTGCCAGCCGTCATCCCAGCCGAGCATAAGATCCTTCTCAAGTGTGGCACCGAGTCCAACCCTCAAACGTGTCAGATAGGTTCCGACAATGGGTGTCATATAGAACAACGCCGTGGCATCGGCTTTTTGTGAGTACAGCTTATCATCTCCGGCTATATATGATATCGAATAGCCCGAGCTCAGGACAAACCGCTGGAAATACAGGCCCATGAATGAGAGCGATCTCTGTATCTCACGGCTGTAAAGGACAACCTTGGCGGCACCTGACAGCACAAGGGTAGCACACTCGTCAGCAAATGCCGCATCAACTGAGAACGATGCCGGAAGGTTCGTCACATCAGGGCCGTCGCATCTCCACCACATGAGACGCGGAAGCCTCACCCCAAAACCAAAGCCGGGAAGCAGGTCATCAAGATATGCCTTGGCAGAGAAGTTGAACACATCATACGGATTGGTGCCTGTCTTGAATCCGAAGTTGTAAGTAAGTGAGAGATAGTTTCCGACTGCGAATGTGAAATCGGTGTCCGGAGCTGTGACCATCGCCACCTTGAACGTCTCGCCGATGCTCATACTCTCTCCTGTATGGCTGAGATCAAAAGAATACGATCCTGAAAGCTGAACACTTGCAAGAAGCAAGCCTTTCGGTAATGAAATTGAAGAGTCAGATACGCCGGTGCCGTATTCAGCATCAATCATGATTGAATAAGGGACTGCCAGATTAGTCGAGGAAAACAGATAAGAGGCAATGACATCTCCTGCGGCATAGCCTGCAGAAATAACATGCGTGTATGTCTCTGTCGGATCCTGCGTCATCCATGTGGCACCAAGACCCACAGTCGAGCGCATTCCGAAATCAACTGAGGCATAAGGAAGAAGTATGCCATCTATGAAGTATTTGATGGTATGATATGGTTTAGAAGCTGTAGAAAGTGCAGCATTGTCTGGCTTCCAAGCATATGATTGCTCTTTTTCAGAAAGAAGGACATAATCACCGAATCTCAGTTCAGAGACCTTGATTGTCCTCAGATCAGAGCGCTCATAATACTGGACGGGGAATACCAGAACATCACCAAGTCTCAGGCATCCGTTCATGCTTCCAAGGACATCAGTATCAGAGAGATGAATCTCATAGGATTCATTGATCCTGATCTCTCCATACCGTCCTAGGTTCGGGGCCTTTGCATCCGACGGATACCATGTGAGGCACAGGACAGATGAGTCTCCGTCAAATCCTGCAGTCAATGACGCGAATGACAGACCTTCAGGATTATCAAGGGTCTTCATGGACATGCCTTCCTCTGTCAGTGACAGGATTGCAATATGGTCGTTTGCGCTGTAGTTCAGGATGAATGCCACATCACCGGAAGGCAGGGCTGCAAAATCAAATGCGGTCACCCCGTATCCGAGTTCCATGGAGCAACCCTCAATCTGCTCGAACGTCTCAAGAGAGTAAAGGTCCATGAATGTGTTCTGACCTTCATTCCCGTATAACAGAACAAATTCAGTCCCGTTTACGGTCACGAAACAACCTTCCCTGTAATCTCTGGATCCGGACTGGAACTTATGTACAAGTGAGGCACCTTTTGAGGAATCCGAGATATCATAGAGCCTGACACTTGCAACCGAGTCCGTTACATATGGAATCAGCAGGAACCGTGCATCAGATGAGATACTCAGAAAGCTCTCATTTGTCGGAAGCCTCAGCACGGATTCACATGTGGCAAGGTCGCCTGAAAAGCGGAGCACACTCCATGTGGATGAGTCGTATGCATAGACATTACCGTCCGATGCCAGCCTGAGACTGCTATAGCGTCCTGTCCTTGTCCTTGAAGGCACCACCTCTGCCTCCACCACTGTATCAGGTACCTGAACCCACTCCTTGAAATCATTCCAGGCTTCCTTCACTGATTTGCCTATTTTTTCCTTCAGGACGTTACCCGGAGTCATCAGCCAGCGCAGATCCTTGAAATCCACATAGGATCCGGCAACTGCCTCATATCCATATGTTATTGCAAGATACTCAAGGAATGCTGCGGCGAAATTGTAATATAGAAGCCCCGACGGATATGTGTCACGGGCTCCTGCAACCTCGAACCATGACGGGAACAGACCCTCCAGCTTTGCCTGCTTTACTATCTGCATGGCGTATGAGCTGTTCAGCCTTCCGTAGCCGTCAACACTCTCCGATAGAACGGCACCGCCCTCCGTCATTGAAGGATAAAGGTAGAAAAGCGGCTGGATTGACAATATGTCTCCGAACACCTCTGACATTGCGTTCATGAACGGACCCCTGAAGTTATACTGGAACGCATGGGTCAGCTCATGCCTGAATATGTAAAGGATTGTCTGAGGGAAGTTGGACAGGCTTCCGCCTGAGGCTACGGTGTCGAACATCACAATGTGGTTTGCCGTATAGTTAGTGTAATAGGCATTCAATGTCTTGTACTCGGACGTGACCACAACCGGGATATGTAGCTTAGGGTCAGTGCCGAAGAACGAGACAAGAGATGAATAGATATCCTCGCAGTTGTCAAACAGGAGAGATGCCGTCTCGCTGCTCTCCTGCTTGTAGATTATGTCAAAATGCTCTGTGGATGCGCTCTTCATCCCACGGATGTTTCCCGCCACACCGGCGCACAGCGGTGTGATGCAGACCAGAAGCAGCAGTGACAGGCAGAAAAACCTTGCAGTCCTTCCCATCGGAACCTCAAATCAGAGCTGAAGAAGCTCTTTTTTCCTGTCCAGGTCCTTTGCCTTTATTAGCAGAGCCCTTGCCCTCTCAATCTCCGATGAGAGCTCGTCAAACTTCACATTGAGGTTCTCCCCGCCTTCCTCTGCCACGTTGACTATCGCGGACCTGCAGGTGTCAGGCACGGCATCGACTATGGCCTTGGCCTCAGCGACATCCTTGTCATCGCGGTCATCGAAAAGATATGCGCAAAGAAGACGTGATGCCTTCTTCTGTCGTCTGATGACAGTCTTCAGGTTCTTGACATTTGAGAACAAAAAGGACTTTGCCCCGGGTGTTGTGCACAGCACCCTGACCTTACGGACCGACTTCTTCAGCTTGACTATTCTCATGTCGGCTTTCTTCAGAAGGTCATTCACACCTGATCGGTATGTGAAATATCTGACAATCGCATAGAGGATCACCATGAAAATCAATGTCGCGGCAAAGGCCAGAAAGCTTTCGGAGGTTGTTATCCTGACTAAATACTCGTTCATTTCCCTGCCTCCTTCCTGTAGCTGACTGTGACCTGCGGGAACGGAATCTGAATGCCGTTCTCCATCAGCGTCTTGGTCAGTTGCTCGTTAAGGTCCCAATTGACCGTCCAGTAGTCAGAGCCCTTTGTCCAGACCCTGACAAAGAAATAGATGGATGAGTCCTTTGAATAGTTATAATGGCATATCGGGGCAGGATCCTGAAGAACAAGCTCATGGCTGTTCGCAACACCAAGCAGCATCTCCTTGACCTTCTCCGGATCCTCGGCATAGTCCACATTAACTGAGATCTCCATTCTTCTGGTCTTGTTGACCGAGAAATTGGTGATTGATGTGGCGAACACCTGTGAGTTGGGAAGCATGACCTGCTTGTTGTCCGGTGTAGTCAGAACTGTATGCAGCAGCTTCAGTTCCTTGATGGAGCCCGAGACCGAGCCGATCTCGACATAGTCACCCTCCTTGAACGGGCAATTGACCACAAGCATGATGCCGTTGGCAACGCTGCTCAGGATGTCCTTCAATGCAAGGCCTATCGCCAGGGTGGCGGCCGATATGGCGCTGATTATTCCTGTGATGGGAATGTTCAGCGTGGACAGACACAGCAGAATCAGGCAGAGCATCATGCCGAACTTAAGAAGCGTGACGACAAAACCCACCAGAGAGTTGTCCATCTTGCTTGCAATCAGAAGGACCTTGATCTGCTTGAGTATGTTCTTGATTATCAGGTAACCGAACACCAACTCAACTATTACAGTAAGGATAGAGAAGCCTATATTGTCCAGAAATGTGATGAAAGTCTCCATTCTTGCTCCTTTCAGACTATCGTCTCATTCATATTGTGTCACTTTATATGTTATCTCGTTCTGCTTCATCTTGAGCTCTGAGATTGCCTTCAGCTCCGCGTCAACCTTCTGCTGGAGCTCGGCTTTCTGGTTCTCGATGGCCTGGATCTGGCTGTTCAGGTGGTTCATCTGCTCAGAGAGCTGGGACAGCTGGAGGTTGTGGATCTCAATGTCCTTCTCCATCATCAGGTGATCCAGGTTCAGGTTCTGCTGGGCTATGCGGGATGTCTGCCTGATGATCTGGTTGCAGCACTTCTTGAGCTCCTCAGGAGCCTGGTTATCCATCCAGTACGGGATACCCTCCGCAAGTCTCTGCCCGTATTCCGTGTAGACGTCGGAAAGCTTGTCCGCAAGTGCGTTCTGCTTGCCCTGTAGCTCCCTGAGCTTGCGGCTCTCCTCTCCGTAGGCACCCATGCTGACCAGCGACCCCTGCGCCTCGTCTATCATGTTCTTGTGGTCCAGGATATCGTTCTTGTAGTTCTTACGGGCAAAGCGGATCTGCTCCATCTCATCCAGAATGGCCTTCGCGCGCTGTCCGGGAACCTCGCGGAAATCACCCGAGTTGTATATGCGCTTTCCGGTTTCTGCGAACACCGAATCTATGTCCTCACGTGCACGCTGGATTCTCTTCTCATATATCGATGCCATCAACGCAGGCCCCTTGGTCTGGTACTTCTTATACTTCTCCTCAAGATCATTGAGCTTTGCCTCATACTCACGCATCGGTTCGAGGCACTTTTTAAG
Organism: Spirochaetales bacterium; assembly: GCA_017618315.1. Taxonomy (GTDB): domain Bacteria; phylum Spirochaetota; class Spirochaetia; order Sphaerochaetales; family Sphaerochaetaceae; genus UBA9732. Next base: position 916 of record JAFZUN010000304.1, on the reverse strand, counting down.
CCTCTGCGGAAGCTTTCCCGCAGAGTCAATCTCAATTGCAACCGCACCAAGGGATGAGATCAGCACGGAGAATCGTTTGTCCAGCTCCTTCATCGAGAGCTTTGTCTGCTCTATTCTCCTGTCTCCCGCGGACATCTCGCTGACTGCTGTCTTGAGGGCATCGATCCTGCCGTCTATGTCGCTTTTCTCTGCGCTCAGGTTCACAAGACGCCCGTATGCGTCCTGGCTGGGGGCATAGTTGATGGCGTCATGCCATGCGGCGGCCACCTCACCCAGCTCAAGATACATCTGGAGGAGTTCAGCGTGGGATCTCTCGATATCCCGTTTCTGGTTGTCGATCTCAAGGTTCAGATTGGGCATATACAAGAATATATCATATACTTGAATAATCGTCTGCAAAACGACTGCAAATAATTTCGGAAATATTGTATACTTCGGTATCTGATATCCTAACAGGAGAAAAAACAATGGCCGAAACCATTAACGATAAAGACGCAGGCCAGAAGATCAAGAGTCTTGTAGAGGAAATGAAGCTCTACAACAACCCGCAGGAACTTGAGGACATGAAGAGACTCATGAAGAAAAATGTCCCTTTCATGATGCGCGGTTATCTTCTGGCTTACCTTTACGTAACAAGAAATGGCAGGAATGCGGCAAAGCCGGCACATCAGGAGAGAAAAGCCCAGACCAAGCCGGTTTTGGAGAATGCGACTTCCTTCTACATCAACATCGGAAAGATCAGCAAGGGACGCGCGCACGACATGGTGAGTTTCATCTGCGAGAAGTCAGGCCTTGACCCGGATGACATTGTATCTGTCGCCTACAAGCAGAACTATTCCTTCGTCTACATCCGTAACGACAAGACAGAGGGAGTCATTGAGGCAGTCACAGGACAGACTTATAAGGGACGCAAGGT
>JAFZUN010000303.1 GCA_017618315.1 Spirochaetales bacterium | reverse complement strand
AGAGTTGCCACCAGCAGTTCGACTTCATCTTCGCCGACCCGCCCTATGCGCTGCCAGATCTGCCGAAGATTCCCGACCTTGTTCTCAGCCAGGGCATCCTCAAAGCTCATTCCACGCCTATCCATGGAATCCAGGATGTAGTTAGTTGTTCCGTTGAGGATTCCACCTGCCCACAGAATCTCATCCGTGCGTCTGGCAAGACAAAGGTTCTGGAGAATTGGAATGGCCCCTCCGCATGCTGCGCTGAACAGGAAAGATTTGCCCTTTCTGCGAGCGATGTTCATCAAATCAATTCCATGTGCAGCGACAAGAGCCTTGTTTGATGAGATGATGCTCTTTCCCGCCTCAAGGCATTTGGACGTGAACTCAAAGGCAGGATCAATTCCGCCCATGCACTCAATAACAAGATCCGAGTCATCTGCAAGGACTGTGTCAAAGGACTCTGTCATGAAATCAGCGCTTTTCTCCCCTTTCTTTACAAGAACACTGCAGATCTCATAGCCGGGATTGCTCTTGAGCATTTCCCAGACGCCTTTGCCAACAACACCATGACCCAGAATCGATACCTTCATACTGTCTCCCTTTTGACACGAACAAAACAAAAAAATGTACGCGAGCCAAAAACACTTGTCTTTTTGTTGAGGACAATGTATCATACGATGCAATTAAATGGCAATACGCGGAGAGAAAAATGCTTGAAAACTACCTGATAGTGCACAAAAGTATACTTCCTGATTACTATGATGCGGTGCTCAAGGCAAAGCACATGATTGAGGAAGGCAAGGCAAAGAACGTCATGCAGGCCACACGCATGGTAGGCATCTCACGCAGCACCTACTATAAATACAAGGACTTCATCCTTGAGCCCATCAGGATATCTGACGGACGCAAGGCAGTCATCTCAATGCTGCTCTCCCACGAGACCGGAATACTCAGCCATGTCCTGGCGGTGATATCAGCTGCAGGAGCCAGTATCCTCACAATAACACAGAGCCTTCCCGTTCATGGGAAAGCAAGCGTAACCATCACACTGGATATCAGCGCCATGCCGGAACCTGTCACCGGGCTTCTGAAAGACATTGACGAATGCACAGGCGTTGAGAACACCAAGCTCATAGCAATTGACTGATCATAGTATTAAGGAAATGGAAATGAAATATATAAGCACACGAAGCAACTACAGCTGCAATTCCCTTCAGGCGGTCCTTTCCGGAATCTCTCCGGACGGGGGCCTTTTCATCTCACCGGAAATACTCTCAAACCCGTTTGACTGGAAGTCTGTGATTGGACTTCCCACACTGAAAATGGCAGAGAGAATCCTCTCCCATCTTCTTCCGGATTTCAATGACATGGAAGTTCTTGTCGCAAAAGCCTACAAAGGAAAATTCGAAACCGAGGATCTGACACCGCTTGTGAAAGTCGGTGACAAATATGTGCTTGAGCTCTTCAGAGGACCCACATCAGCATTCAAGGATGTGGCGCTCTCAATGCTCCCGCAGCTTATCACCGCCGCAAAAAAGCAGACAAAAGATGCATCCGAGACCGTCATCCTGACAGCCACATCAGGAGATACCGGGAAAGCGGCCCTAGAAGGCTTCCACGATGTCCCCGGAACCAGAATCATTGTCTTCTATCCTGACGGAGGAGT
>JAFZUN010000302.1 GCA_017618315.1 Spirochaetales bacterium | reverse complement strand
GTGGCAGCCGCCAGTCCCGTAGCCTTTTTGAGCTCCTGCACAAGCTGCCAGCCGTTAAGGGCATCCATCAGGTTGATGTAGCCCGGCCGTCCGTTAAGAACGGTAAGCGGCATGTCCCCTGCAGATTCTATGTAAGCCTTCTTCTGATTCGGGTTGCACCCGTACTTAAGGTCAATTCTCATTCTCTTCCTCCCTTGCGTTGTAAAGCCTGATGTCATCGCCCTCTCTCACATAGAGGGAAATCCTGTTCTCCTGGTCCAGGCTCTTCCACAGTACCGGCGCATATGAGTCCTCTGACTCAAGGACCTTCGGAGAGCCTGAGAATGCCGGAAGAGGATTTCCGTCTCCGTCATAGGTGTGGATCATGTAAATCACGCCTGCCTTCTTGGGAAGCTTCCAGTAGGATCTGTCACAGGATCCGTCCTCACGGCGCCTGAGGATGCTGAACTCAAAGTCATCCTTGCCCACCACCAAGGAGATTCTAGGGGTGTAGTTCGGTGCATCCGGCTCATAGGTCCTGGCCTCAAGAGCGGACTCGGCTGATTTCCCAGAAAGAAGCGCCTGCCGGATGTCCAGGGTCTGGTCACCGTTTGTCACGATGGTTGTGTTTCCGGCCTTGAGGATGGCAGGATAGATGATAAGCGACGGGTCCTGGACCTTGCCCACGTCATAAGGCTCGGTGTAAAGCTCCTCGCCTTTAAGACGGAACACACGGTTTCGGCTGTTCTGACTGCGGCCCATTATGGCATAGGCATACACCAGTTTCCCCGATGGCGTGACGCCGGCGGCAATCAGTCTTCCGGGATACCTGTTTCCGCATAAATATTCAGAAGTTTTCATACGAGCATAGTATCACTAATGGAAAGAACACCGCAACGTGCTTCAACATTCAATTGCAAACAAATTCAAATAATAGTACATTTGTAACGGAGAAAAAGATGGCAGACAATCAGAGATATGACGTTATTATAATCGGCGCCGGCCCCGGCGGAATCTTCTCGGCCTATGAGCTCATGAAGGGAGACGGCAGTCTCAAGGTGGCTGTCATTGAGATGGGAAACTCTCTGGACAAGCGCAAGTGCCCCATCGACGGCAAGAAGGTCAAGACCTGCATAGGGTGCAAGCCCTGCTCCATCATGTCCGGATTCGGCGGCGCAGGAGCCTTCTCTGACGGCAAATACAACATCACAAATGATTTCGGCGGAACACTTTGCGAGTATATTGGAAAGAAGCAGGCCACAGAGCTGATGGAGTATGTTGACCAGATCAACATGACCCATGGCGGTGAGGGCACCAAGCTCTACTCAACCGCAGGATCTGACATTACAAGACTCTGCATGCAGAACAAGCTCAAGCTCCTCAACGCATCTGTCCGTCATCTCGGAACAGACATCAACTATGTGGTGCTCCAGAACCTCTACGCTGAGATGAAGGACCACATAGACTTCCATTTCCTGGAGCCGGTCAGAAGCATCGAGATCTCTGACGGTGCATATCGCGTCATCACCAACAAAGCAACTTATGAGTGCTCAAAGTGCATAGTTTCCGTCGGCCGCAGCGGAAGCAAGTGGGTTGAGGAGGTCTGCAAGGACCTTGACATAGAGACATTGTCCAACCGCGTGGATATCGGAGTTCGCGTCGAGCTTCCTGCCCAGGTGTTCGCGCCTCTGACAGACAAGCTCTATGAGAGCAAAATCGTCGACCGCACCGAGAAGTTCGAGGACAACGTCCGCACCTTCTGCATGAACCCCTATGGCATAGTCGTCACAGAAAACACCAACGGCATTGTCACCGTCAACGGCCACAGCTTCGAGGACCCGTCTCAGAGGACAGAGAACACCAACTTCGCCCTACTTGTCTCCAAGCACTTCACTGAGCCCTTCAAGGACTCAAACGGCTACGGTG
>JAFZUN010000043.1 GCA_017618315.1 Spirochaetales bacterium | reverse complement strand
TTCTATCTTGTCCCAATCCAGATAGACTCTCACCGGAAGATCGGATCCATACGGGAAGATGTCCATGACCTCACCGCGGATGGTGAACTCTCCGGGCATGGTGGTGTTGGAATTGCGGAAGTAGTTGCCTTCTGCTAGCCTCTTGGCAACCTCCATGGTGTCTAGCTCCTGCCCGACCTTGAAAGTCATACTTGAGGCATCAATTGCCCCCTTCTTCGGTACCGGAGAACAGATTGCCCTTATAGATGTTATTACAAGTGCTCTCTGGGAACTGGCCACAGCACTTAAACACCGTATCTGCTCATATTCCTTTGTGGAGCCTTCCCAAGGGGAATACAGGACACGTCCGGATGAAGGAAGAAGCATCACGGGTAGTCCCTGAACCATATCCGAGTTGGTGTAAAGGACCCTTGCGATCTCCTCTGTAGGACATATCAGCCATGTGATTCCGGGAACTGATGCAGCCATCATATGGGCGCACTGAAACAGTGGAAATCCGTCAAGGCCCTCCACTAATATGTTGTCTTTCCTGTTTCTGGCGAACGCCTTGAAGGCATCGCTTTTTTTGATGTAGGATTGCAACGTCTGCATCGCTGAAAAATTATCACAACAGACAAATGAGTTCAAGGAGTGCACATGCAGGAGACCTCTCTTTCAAAGGACGATTCCAGAATCACCAAGATAATCATAGCTGAAGAGAAACCCTCTGCCCGTTACGGGTTTGAGCCGGATAATGAAGAAAGGCTTGCCTTCTTCAGGCTCTGCAGCGCCATTCGCCAGTGCGGAGAGGCCGCCCGTGCAAATCAGAGCCAGATTCACAGGTCCCTGAAGAATGACGGATCCATCCTCACGGAGACTGACCTTGCCGTGTCAGATGCCATACTTGAGCGCATCAGGGCTCTCTACCCTGACTGCAACATAATCACAGAGGAAATTGACCTGAAGGATTTCAGAGATGGTGCACGCTACACCTTTGTCCTTGATCCGATTGACGGGACAGACGCATACAGCCAGGGCCTCCCGTCATGGTGTGTGGCTCTCGGAATACTCGACTCAGAAAGAAAACCCTGCGGCTCAATTGTCCATGCCCCGCGTTTCGGAGCCGGAACCCAGGACCTATTCTTCTGCACCATGCCCGGTGACCATAGGCTCTTCATGAACGGAAAAGAGCATAAGGCACCTCAGCACTACGATGTCCCGAGACAAATGGTGATTGGCTCAAACACCATGGAGTTCATGGATATAAGCCATTATCATGGCAAAATCCGTTCGTTCGGGAGCAGTATACTCCACATGATTGCACCAATTGCCTTCTCAAACCTTGACTGCACAACAAACCCGTACTGCTACGCATGGGACGTGGCTGCGGCTCACGGAGTGATCTCAAAGAGCGGACTGATGATCAGGTATATGGACGGAAGTGAAATCGAGTACGATGATGACCTTCTTCTGAAGAGAAATCAAATCCGCATGCCCATGATTGTGGGAAACGCAGGCTGCGTCAAATGGATGCAGGAGAACTTCAGGTTGTATTGATTCTTAAGGAATCTGATCAGGACTGGGCCTGCTTGGCCAGGGACTCGATCTCCTGTATGAACTGCTCGACATTGTCAAATGCACGGTATACGGAAGCGAAGCGAATGTATGCCACCTTATCGACCTTATAAAGCTGCTTCAGTGTCTCCTCGCCTATTGCCGCACTTGTGATCTCATGCTTTGGACCGGCCTGGATCTTGATGGCCTCCTCGATATCGCTGATGAGATTCTCAATCACCTCGGAGTTGATGTTCCGCTTGTCGGTGCAGATGCGGATGCCTCTCTCAATCTTGGAGATGTCAAAGTTCTGGTAGTCTCCGTTTCGCTTGATGACAGTGATGGGCTTATCCTCCACACGCTCATAGCTTGTGAACCTGTAGCCGCATTTAAGGCAGACACGGCGCCTTCTCATGGCACTGCCGTTACCGGTTGTCCTAGTCTCCAGGACCTTGTCTTCCATATCTCCGCATGCCGGACATCTCATAGTGTTGTTTTTCTCCTCGGTTCAACCATAATACACTAGAATCAATCTAGTGTCTACATTTTTGATAATTTCTTATGAGAGATGTCCGAATAACACTAGAAACAGCAAAAATAGCTGATTTCTTTGTTGCGTTTTCACTACTGGTGTTATTATAATAACATAAAACCATTGAAAACTAACGGAGGCCATCATGGCAGAGTCAGTGAGCAGAAAGGTCAGGGAGATTGTTGACAAGACCCCGTTCTTGAGGGATGTACTCGGAAAAGGATTCCTGAATTACTCGAATTTCGCACAGAGCATCCGTGACGAGGTCTCCCAGTCATGCGGCAAGGATGTCAAGGAAACCGCAATCATCATGGCACTCAGACGCTATGGAGTAGACCTTCAGAAAACCACCACCCACCCTTCCGTGGAGAACCTCAAGTATACCCTGGTGGTTCATACTAACATCGCCTACCTTGATTTCGTGAAGACCCCTGAGCTTGTCCAGCAGATAGGACTCCTGTACAAGATAGCCGCAAGAATCGGTGCCAACTGTTTTCTTAATGTTCTGACAAGCGCCAACACGGTGACAATAGGTGTCTCAGAGACTCTGCTCCCGGACATTGAGAACATGACAAAAGGAAGCACTTTGCTCTACAAGCAGACTGACATGGCCGCAATCTCAATGGTCTGGGGATCTCCGGAGATCCAGAATCCAGGGATTGTCTATGAATCCGCAAGGCGTCTGGCATGGAGCAGCATAAATGTCCTTGAGATATTCTCAACCGTTGAGGAGCTGTCATTTGTCATAAAGCGCACGGACAGCTTTGAGGCATACCGCGTGCTTCAGGACCTCCAGCGAACTAAATAACCATAATTCGTTGTAGTTCGTGCAACCCGTGAGCTTAGTGAAACTCGTGAAAACCGTGAAACTCGTGCAATCCGTGCAACCCGTGAGCACCTACCCTCACATGATCGCGTCAAACCACTTGCCTGTCAGAGACCTCTCGATGCTCTCATTCAAATGTTCAGGCCTCAGGATCTCGTTTCCGCAGTCAAGACAGAAGTTGTCACTCATTCCCGAGATATAGTCAAAGACAATCCTGTCCAGATTACCGTCATGCTCGATGTAAGCGTCCTTCTTCTCAATGACATAGTTGTAGAAGCCTGCGCTGAGCATGTTTCCCTCCTTGAGGTACCGGTCCTTGTCAAAACCGTTCTTCTCAAGAAGCTCAGTCAGGTAATCGTAGATCAGGTTGATCAGGCGCCTGAAGTATTTCTCATAGCCCTCAAGCATCGGGGAAAGGTAGATGTGCTTGTAGTTGAAGTCCTTCATCAACCTAACCGCCTCATAGACATTCTCGCTGAAGGCAATGCATCCCTCTTTCTCGGAATTGGTGATGATGTCCTCCACCAGTGTGTTGATGATCTCTCCGTTTGTGGAGCCAAGAATCTTGGTGCAGATAGGCGGAACATCGTTCCTTGAGACAATCCCGAGCCTGGCAGCATCCTCGAAATCCCTTCCAAGGTAAGCTATCTGGTCAGAGAACCTCACGACGCAACCTTCCCATGTTGCAGGACGGATTCCGTTCTTTGACTTGATGGAATCAAGGTCCTTTACAGTAAAATCAGGTGAGATTGTCCTGATGAAATGCTCGCCGCAATGGCTGATGATTCCGTCCCTGACAGCATAAGTCAGATTCAGGTGGGACAAAAAATCCACGACACGCAGACCGTTCACCTCATGCTGGAACGGGTCAAAGCCTTTCTTCACCATCAGGTCTGAGAGAATATACTCGCCGATATGGCCGAACGGGGTATGCCCTAGATCATGACCCACTCCGATTGCCCATGCCATCTCATCGTTCAGACCCATGGCCCTGCAGATTGCCGTGGCAATGGAAGCCACATGCAGGACATGCTCCATTCTTGTGCAGATATGGTCATTGCTAGGAGCAAAGAACACCTGGGTCTTATGCTTTAGACGTCTGAACGGAGAGCTGTGGATTATTGCGGTAGTGTCCCTGTAATAAGGGGACCTGACATCTCCACCGGTTCTGGATCTGACTCTTGATGTGAGAATGCTGTCTGGCAACTCATTTTTGAACGGCATGGCTATTTCCTCATTTTCACGTGTATGATATCATTATAGCAGGATAACTTCCATAAGTTGTGGTGAATAATGACTGACTACATCTATCCGCTTGCCACAGTTGTACTTGACTTCTTCTGCGTGCTCTTCTGCATCAGGCTCACAGCCTCCAAGAGAGGGCCCCTCTGGCTGATTCCCATGACGCTCAGTCTTGCACTTCTTGTAGGTTCCGCAGTATGTCTTCTGGCCACTGCCTCCAATATTGCGGGAGAGACACTCTCAAGGGTGGCCTCATACATGTCAATCTTCCTCTTCGCTGTCTCGGTGATCTGGCTTATCACCATCATCGCCTTTGCACAGAGAACAAAACCAAACCGCATCATCGCGGAGGACCGCAAGGCCCTGAATGAGGCCGAGTTCATAAAGAAGAGAACAGCCCCGAAGTATCGAATCAATGCGGACAGGCGTCCCACTGCCACAGCTGCCGTCAAGAAGACACTTTCATTGGAGTCCGCCGAAAAGGCCCGCCGGACAAACAGGGATCTTTATGCGCACGGCCCTGTCTCCACCGTCAGGATCCGAAGGACATCATTTGCCAGGTCGGATGAGGAATAATCTCCTCAACAATCATCTTTTTCATCTTTTTTGAATTATTTCCCGTTTCTGTGCTATAATTATCGGATACGCCATTATCACATAGGGGGTGCAGATGAATAGAACCGATATTCAGGACAAGCCTCTGATTATCCAGAGTGACAGGACTTTGATGCTTGATGTTCACTCGGATTCTGCAAACAGCTGCAGAGACCAGATAATTGCATTCAGCGAATTAGTCAAAGCTCCAGAACATGTCCATACCTATTACATAAGCCCGATCTCCCTGTGGAACGCCACAAGCGCAGGCTTGAGCACAGCCCAGATCATCGAGAGACTCGAAAGATGGTCAAGGTTTCAGATCCCTCAGAATGTCGTGCGGTTCATAGAGGATGTCTCCTCGAGATTCGGAAAACTCATTCTACGTTCCGGGACAGAAGACCGTTATGAGCTTGAGGTAACTGATCCTTTCATTGCAAAGGCAATAGCATCAAACAGCAGCCTGTCAAAAACCGTCATTAAGACTGAGAACCCCCACAGGTTCGAAATCCGCAAGTACGACAGGGGCACAGCCAAGCTTGAGCTGATACGCCTGGGTTATCCTGTGGATGACCGGATTCCCCTGGTCAAGTCAGACTTTGTCCCGATCAGCCTCAAGGTCGAGATGCGTGATTACCAGAAGCTGGCCCTTGAATCAATCATGGGTGACATGGGTCCGGGAACAGGATTCGGCACAATAGTCATGCCATGCGGAAGCGGAAAGACAGTCG
>JAFZUN010000301.1 GCA_017618315.1 Spirochaetales bacterium | reverse complement strand
GCCAAGTTCCACGACTATTCCGTGAACAAGCCCAGCATGGTTGATCTGGGCAACGGTCACTTCATCTTCGGAAGTGAGCCTGAGATTGAGCAGTACAGGAAGATCAGGTTCGGAAGCTGATGAAACTGACGGTCAGCAATAAAAAACTGGGACTCAGAATTGCTTTGACGGCGATTGCACTTGCAGTCGCTGTCTTTGCTTTCACCTATGCCGTGGTGAGGATCGGACATAAGGATCCTGGGTATCAGACCATAGAGGCAAAGGCGGATGCTGAGGCACTCACGTACAACAAGGCAGTTGCGTTCAAGTACTGGTTCGGCGGATCCTCAAATGAAATCAAACGTGGTATCAATGCCCTGACAGAAGTATACACGCCGATTTTAGCTGCTGCATACAAGCAACTGGATCATCAGAATGAGTATTCCGTGTGTAGCGGAATTGCGAGCCTCAACAGAAATCAAGGCAGCGTGGTTACCGTATCCAAAGAGCTTTACTCCGTTCTCAAGGACGCATACGCAAGGACATTGGAGAATAAAGGCTACAACATGTTCGCAGGAGATCTTTATGCGGAGTGGGAGAGCATCCTGATTCTTGACGAGCCGGACAGTTTTGATCCTGTGAACAACTTTAGCCAGGCTTCGCGGATCTCCGCAATTGCCGCCACGGTCTCTGATCTGTCCAACTTCTCACTTGAGTTCCTTGATGATGAAGAATGCACGGTACGCTTCTCGGTATCCGAGGAATATAAGAAATTCAGCAAGGACTATGAGATTGAATCCGTGCCTCTGAATCTGAACCTGCTGCACGATGCCTACATGCTCAGATGGATTGCGGATGCACTATATGAGGAGGGTTGCCGTACGGGCTACCTGTATACCTCAGAGGGTCAGGTGCTCTGCCTTGGACCCTATGGGACTCTTGGCTACGACATGTACACTCTTGAGAACGGGAAAGAGACTGTATATGCTTCCGTCAATCTTGAGGATGCGTTCAGCGCCACCACGTTCACAGCCTTCGGAATGGGTAGCCTCTACGGCTACCGCCTCGGCGATCTCTACCGGCACCTGTATTTCGATGTCCGCACGGGAGACTTCACAAATATCCTGATGTCGGCCACATTGATTAATCCTGACACCGATTTGGTGGAGACCGTGTATCAGAGCATCATCCTGAACACACTTTCCTCAGAGAACGAAGTTGTCTCCTATGCCTCTTCCCTTGAGAATTCAGGCCTGTTTGTGTCCTATGTATTCCAAAGTGTCGGAACCTGATTTGAAATACTTTTTGATATTTACTTCTATGTAAATATATATTATATTACAAGTGTGACCGTATATAGTAAAGACGATTCATGTGAATGGGATGACCAGAAAAACACTCTCAACATCAAAAAACATCATATCAGCTTTGAGGTTGCATCCAAAGTTTTTTATGATCCGCTTTTTCTTGAGATTGAAGATTCCGTTCACTCTGAAGAAGAGGATCGCTTTCAAGGGTTCGGGAACATAAACGGAATCACAATAGTTACTGTCTTCTATACAGAGCGTTGCTCAGATGGAAAAGAAAGACATCGACTGATATCTGCCAGAGGCTTGGATAAGGAAGAGAAGAAAGCATATGAAGAGTTCATCAAATCTTACACAGGAGCAAATTGAAGAGCTTAAGAAACTGGACTCGTTTCCGGTTGACTACTCGGATATTCCCAAGATAACAGATTTCTCAAAAGCAAAGTTCAAGTATTATGAGCTTAAACCGAAGAAAGAGGTGGTTACCATTCGTCTTGATGCAGATTTGCTGGCTGTACTTAGAAGTCATGGAAGAGGTTATCAGACAATGGTAAATGATGCTCTCAGAGCTGCATTCATGCAATAAGGTAACGGAGGATAATATGCCGAAAGTCATCACGATAGGAAGAGAATTCGGAAGCGGAGGTCACGAGGTCGGCCTTAGACTTGCAAAGAAGATGGGAATCCCGTTCTATGACAAGGAGATTTTGACTCTGACGGCAAAGAACAGCCGATTTGCCGAAAGCTACCTTGAGAAAATGGATGAGCAGAAGCCCAGTTTCCTTAATGTGGGATCAGCCGGTCTTATGTCCGGAGCAGGCGGAACATCCTCTGCCCAAAGCGCCATGAACCAGTTCTATAACCTTTCTCCCAATGACCAGATATTCCTTGAGACCTCCAAAGTCATGCAGCAGCTTGCCGAGAAAGGCCCTTGTGTCATTGTCGGCCGCTGCGCAGATTACATTCTCAGGGATCTTGATCCTGTGAACCTCTTCATCTGTGCCGATCTTCCGGACAGGATTGCCAGAAAGCTTGCCCTTGATGAGAACAAGGACATGGATGAGCAGGCTATGGAGAAGAAGATCCGCCAGACCGACAAGAGCAGAAGCAAGTACTATGAGTACTACAGCCATGAGGTCTGGGGCGCTGCTGAGAACTACCACCTTTGTATCAACACAAGTGTTGTCGGAGTTGACGGTGCTGTGGAGATCATCTACAAGTTCGTGGAAGAGTTCCGCAAGAAGAACCTGATGCCTGACAAATAGGGAAGATGCTTTGAGGCAATTTCTTCGTCGCTTCACTCACGGTTGCTCCTTGAACTTGCGCTCAAATCGTAAATATTGATATGGAACGGTTGGACAAGATTCTAAGTGAGGCTGGAGTTTGCTCGCGCAAGGACTGCGCAAGGCTTGCAAGGCGTGGTCTGATTACTGTCGATGGCCTGGCCGTGAAGAATCCGGCAGATAAAATAGGAGAAAACGCAAAAATAGAAGTCGATGGCGAGCAGGTTGTTCGCAGAAGGGAAGTCGTCTGCATAATGAACAAACCCGCAGGTTTTGTCACTTCCACTGAAGATGACAGAAGCCGCACCGTCATGGAGCTTCTTCCTGAAGAGATGCTCCGCCAGAAGGTGGTTCCTGCGGGACGGCTGGATAAAGATACTGAGGGGTTACTTGTTTTCACTAATAATGGAGAACTTCTCCACCGCCTTATATCACCCAAATCAGAGATTCCAAAGACCTATTATGTGGAGCATGAGGGCACAATCACTGATGCCTCAATAAGAACGGCTGCGCAAGGCGTTGAGCTCAAGGACGGTACAGTCTGCAAAAGCGCAAAGATAGAGCGCCTTGGTGAAGGGCGGAGCACCATTACAATCACTGAAGGCATGTATCACCAGGTCAAGCGCATGTTTGCAGCCCTGGGTTGCCACGTCACATACCTAAAGCGCATTCAGATAGGCAATGTAAATCTTGGAGACCTTCAGAGCTCACAGGTGCGGGAACTATCCGAGGAAGAGAGAAATGCCCTATTTTAACACTAATCATTCTTTCGCTGAATGCAAGAGCAGGAGAAGCCTCTGAAAACGTTCTCTTCTGGAACCGGATGTTTTCCGCCTGTGGATCCAGGACCGTAAAGGCCCCGGATCTTTGACTTGTATACTTAAATGCTTCAAATCCAGCTGAAAAGTATACGGTGTTAACTTTTTCCCATTGAAAACCGGCAAAAAAGTAAACATCCGGCAATGTCCGCCTGTCGTGGCATCCGTGAGCATTCCCAGATTCCAACATTTTCGGGCGAGAACCATAAAAAAACTGCACAGCAAAGTGTGCAGTTTTCTACTTCTGGAGCCAAGCGGAATCGGACCGCCGCTTGTGCCATGCGAAAGCACCGTTCTACCACTGAACCATGGCCCCGTTGGCTCCCATTATAGATTTTTGAAGTCCTTTTGTTAATACCTCGAAGTCAGTTCCCGAACGGACCCTGCGGGACCTGCGGAGGAGTTATGTTGCCCGGATTGAAGTTGCCCTGAGGGCCTCCCTGTGGCATGTCGAATTCACCGTTCTCCATGCTTCCTTCAAACAGAGTCTGGAAATCATCGAAATCGACATAGTTGCCAAGAAGATACAGCATTGCCTGGATGGCTTCTTCGGAATCAAGATCTCCAGTTATTGCCACCTCGGAGGGGAGCTCGGTGTCTGCCGAGTTCTGCACCAGCATCTGAAGGATCATACTGATATCTGCTCTTCCTCTGAAATCTCCGTTCATGTTGCCCGGGAAGTTGCCTCCCTGAAAATCAGGCTGCATATCAGGCGGATTCTGTCCGCCGAATCCCATATTACCAAATCCCATATTACCGAATCCCATGTCGCCACCGACGTTCATTCCGATATAACCCTCTGAGACGGTATTGTCTGTCAGATCCATGCTCACGATTTCCTCACGCATCTTGAATTCGGCGCCGGAGTCAACAAGACCCAGAGATGATTCCTTGAATGCGCCAAGGGCAATGGTGTAAGTCTTGCCCTCTGTAAAGGCAGGTGAGCCAAAGACTATGGATGTCAGGTTGTCAATCTCATACGGGACTATGAAGCCAATGATGACATCACCGTTCTCATCAAGTACTGCAATCTGGTCTCCTGCATAAAAGGTCGTGTTGCCATAAGCGATGGAGTAGCCGGTTGTACCAGAGGCCTTGGGCATATTGTTGCCGTTACCAGCTCCAACATAGGTTCCGCCCGTATACTTGAAATTGGAGTCGTTGTCACAGTCAAATGCCTGCTCTCTGGAACTGGACATGCACACGACTGTTCCTCCGTTGATCTCGATGGTTCCGTTTGAGTCAATCGAGTCATTATCTGTTGCAAATGCAAACACGTAGCCGCCATTGATGATCACGCTATTGCCTGCGTTGAGGCTATCATCGGTTGTCCATGCATAGATGTTTCCACCGTTGATGATGATGTTGTTCTTTGCCTCGATTCCCTCAGGGCTGAGCGACTCATCGTCGGAATACTCATATGGGGTTCCTGTGGTGATGACCATGATATTACCGCCATTGATGTATACATCAGGTATCGGATCATCGGATGTGTCCTCTGTGGTGGCGTCTTCAGACAACTTCCAGCCTGCGGTGATAGCTTTTCCCACGGATTCAATATAAAGCTGTCCGCCATTGATTTCCACGTAGCCGGAGCCACCGCCTTCAGCCTCTACACCGTTGACTTTGATTCCCTTGGACTCCGTGGCATGAACGTTGCCGTCAGCGTAGATGGTCAGATAACCGCCGTTCATGACAAAGAACATGTCGGCGCTGATCATGTTGCCTTCAGCTGCCTCATCGCCTATGATTACGATGTTTGCGCCGTTGACCGTAACGCCTCCGTCGGTCTTTATACCGTGCTTCTTGTATACAAAGATATCAAGCAGTGCATCACTTGTTCCCTCGAACACAATGTCACCGGAAGAGGTGATTGCGCCTTTCTTTGTGTTTTCCGGGCTGTCTGAGATTGTGTTGGACGATCCGTCTGCTATGAGAAATGTGGCCGTTGTTGTGCTCTTGAGCTGGATAGCAGGAAGTGTGGTTCCGAATATGTATGCCTCATCGAGTATCAGGGTATAAGGCGCATCATTGCTTTTGACTATCAGAGTTCCGTTGAGTGTTCCTGTCAGTGTCATGGATACGGGTTCCGTACCCTTGTATGTGACCTCAAGGTTACCGTCCTTGTTAAAGGCCGCTTTGACAAGATCAGATGTGCTTGTCCCTGAAGTCAGGTCAATTACAATTCCTCTGTCTGTAACTGTATCTGCTTCAATTGAGGTCTCATCATGTGTGACCTCCACGATTGACTGTGCGAACAATGATGCCGTGATGATCATTGCAAGGATTGTGATTGTCAGGAATCTCTTCATTTTCAGCTCCTTGACTGAAGAATCACAAATAAAGGGGCAATGTGCAACTGAAACATGCCCAACTACATAATTCTTCAAATTGATGGTACAATCAAAAACGGATTGATTCCTCAGGAGGTGAAATGAGCATCCATATCAATGCTGAAATTGGAGACATTGCCCCGAGAGTGCTTCTTCCGGGAGATCCGCTCAGGGCCAAGTTCATTGCGGAGACTTTTCTGGAGAATGTCAGATGCTACAGTTCTGTACGCAACATGCTTGGCTTCACCGGCACATATAAGGGAAAAGAGGTGAGCGTGCAGGGGACCGGTATGGGTGCTCCTTCGCACAGCATTTATGTCAATGAACTTATCCGCTTCTATGGCGCCAAACGTCTTATCAGAACCGGAACCTGCGGCTCTATTGACCCCACACTTAATCTGAAGGACATGGTGATTGTCCGTGCGGCTGCTGCAGACTGCGGGATGAACCAGATCCGCTTTGGAATCAAAGGACTTGTGTTTCCGCCGGTTGCCGATTTCGAGCTTCTTCGGGATGCTGTGGCCGCATCAGAGCATCTTGGCTATCCTGCAAGAGTCGCCACAACATATTCAGGGGACCTGTTTTACGATGACAATGCGGAGGAGAAGGAGAAGCTTCTTTTAAGCTACGGGGTTCCATGTGTTGAGATGGAGTGTGCCGAGCTCTTCACTGTGGCTGCGCATCTTGGAGCCCAAGCCTTGGGAATCCTGACTGTCAGCGATATGATATTCGAGGAAAGAAGATGCACCTCCAAGGAGAGGGAGCAGTCATTCACACAGATGATGGAGGTTGCCCTTGAGGCGATCTGAGAACCGGAAAAGAGGAAAACTGAAGAATGAGAGTATGGGTTGTAGGTGCATCAAACGTTGACATAATCGCAAGAAGTGATGCACCCGTTATAGCGGCGGACTCCAATGTCGGAACCGTAGAGAAAGCTCCAGGCGGAGTGGGGAGGAACATTGCGTTTGCCTTGAAGGCATTGGGATTTGATGTCTCGATGCTTACGGCAATAGCAAACGACGAGAACGGCCGCATGATTGCTGACGGGATGGAGAAGGCAGGCATAAAGCTGTGCGCAGAACCTTTTGACGGCAGGGAATACAGGACCGGAGTCTATTGCTGCATTATGGACGGAGACGGAAGCCTTGTGTGCGCCGTTAACGACATGAGAATCAACGAGAAGATCAGCCCTGAGCTTGTGGCAGAGCATAAAGATGTCATGGAAGCTTGTGATTATGTGGTTTTTGATGCAAATCTTCCACCAGAGACCATCAAAGCCATCTCTTCAATTGACACAAAGCTCGTGGCGGACTGTGTCTCCAGCATCAAGGCGCCCAAGCTGAACGATGTCCTTGAGAGGCTTTATCTCCTGAAGGCCAATTTCATCGAGGCCTGTACTCTTGCCGGGACAGAGGGTCTTGAACCGGATAGCGAAGGCCTTCAGGCTGTGATGGAGGCACTTGTTGCCAAGGGTCTGAGACGGGCGATCATTTCACTTGGAAGAAAAGGCGCGTTCTGCTATGAGGTTTCCGGAACGGGAACACGCGGTTTTGATGCTCCGGTTCTGGAGAACCTTAATGTCGTCTCGACAAACGGATGCGGAGATGTGCTTCTCTCCGGTTTTCTGCGAGCCATGGCGGAAGGTTTCCCGATTGAGGATGCCCTATACTATGGGCAGGCGGCATCCGGGATAAACTCCGAGAGCATGGAGGCGGTAAGCCCGGATCTGAATTTTGAGAATGTAAGAAAGAAGGTAGAGGAAAGCTATGAACAGATATCTTGATCTCACTGATGAAGTGAAAGACGCATTAAAGTCAGGAAAACCGGTTGTTGCCCTTGAGAGCACAATAATAAGCCACGGCATGCCGTATCCCAAGAATGTCCAGACTGCTGTTGCAGTTGAGGATGTGATTCGCAAGAACGGGGCAGTGCCTGCCACAATTGCAATCATCAACGGCCGTCTGAAGGTCGGACTGACACCTGAGCAGCTTGAGTACTTCGGCAAGAAGGGAACCTCCATAACCAAGGTCAGCCGCAGGGATATCCCCATGATAGTGGCTAGGAAAGAGGATGGAGCAACCACAGTGGCTGCCACAATGATGATAGCAGCAATGGCTGGAATCCAGGTCTTTGCCACAGGAGGAATCGGCGGGGTGCACCGTGGTGCGGAGACCACAATGGATATCTCCGCCGACCTTGATGAGTTTGTCAAAACCCCTGTCATGGTGATCTGCGCAGGAGCAAAGGCGATACTTGACCTGAACCTGACCATGGAATACCTGGAGACAAAGGGAATTCCTGTGTTCTGCTACCAGACAGATGAGCTTCCTGCATTCTATACCCGCCACAGCGGAATTAAGGCTCCGTTCAGGGCAGACAACCCTAAGGAGCTTGCGGACATCTGGAACGCCAAGAACGAGCTTGGAATTCAGGGGGGCTTTATTGTCGCGAACCCGATTCCCGAAGAATACAGCATGGATCCGGTGCGGATAAATGCCGCCATTGATCAGGCTATCGAAGAGATGAACAAGCTGGGAATCCATGGAAAAGAGACCACTCCGTACCTTCTGGACAAGGTTCAGAAGCTTACAGGCGGTGAAAGCCTTGAGTCAAATATCAAACTTGTCCTGAACAATGCTGCTCTTGCAGCAAAGATAGCGGCAGGTCTCAGGTAGAAAACATGGCAAAGATGTGTCCGAAGGCCGGCGCCTGCGGTGCCTGTGCCTACAACGGTGTGAAATACTCCAAACAGCTTGAGAGAAAACAGGAGCTTGTTGACTCCCTTCTCATGCCGTTCGGGCCGGTTGCACCGATTCTGGGCATGGAGAATCCTTTCAACTACCGCAACAAGGTGCAGTCCGTGTTCGGCACGGATTCCCGTGGCAACATGGTAAGCGGGATATACCGCGAAGGCACACATAAGCTCATTCCGGTGCGTGACTGCATGCTTGAGGACCTTGAGGCAGACAGTGTGCTTGCCACAATCCGGGAACTTCTTAAGGGTTTCAAGGTCCCTCCATATGATGAGGATATGAAAACAGGTGTGATCCGGCATGTGCTGATAAGAAGAGCGGTGAGCACAAATCAGACCCTTGTGGTACTTGTCTCCGGAAGTCATACCTTCAAGCCTAAGGATGCTTTCATAAGTGAGCTGGTCTCCAGGCACCCTTCAGTCAAAACGGTCCTTCTCAACATCAATGACCAGAAGACATCCATGGTGTTGTCCGACGGCCCATGCAAGGTCCTTTACGGCGAGGGCTGGATAGAGGATGAGTTGTGTGGCCTTCGTTTCAGGATATCCGCCAAGAGCTTCTATCAGGTCAATGCAGTGCAGGCTGCCAAACTGTACACCATTGCCATGAGAATGGCCCGGTTTAAGGGTGATGAGTCAGTGATTGACGCATATTGCGGTACAGGGACAATCGGTCTTATTGCCGCATCATGGGGAGCGGGCAGTGTCACCGGCATTGAGCTCAACCCTTCTGCGGTCGAGGATGCAAAGGCAAATGCGCAGCTGAACGGAATAACCAACGCATCGTTCATCTGCGCTGATGCAAGTTCAGAGCTCAAGCGGATGGCTAAAGAGGGCATGACCGCGGATGTCGTGTTCCTGGATCCTCCAAGAAGCGGAAGCGATGAGCGGTTTCTGGCTTCTGTAATAAAGCTGTCACCAAAGACAGTGATTTACATCTCATGCAATCCCGAGACCCTTGCAAGAGATCTCAGGTATATCACAAAGATGGGGCCTTACAGGATGGTGGGAGCACAGCCCGTGGACATGTTCCCGCAGACCGGGCACTGTGAAAACGTCGTGCTGATAACGCGCACATAACTTCGTCACTGCTCTCAGGCCGTGCAAATAGCACTGTCCTTCGTTTGTTCCTTGTTCTGCACATATTCTCAGCACTCGTGCTCTTAACCTTTTTCGGTGTGCGAGCATGTTGAGACTATGGCGCTTCTGCCCAGAAAATGATTAATTGAGCTCTGTTCTCTTTTTCAAGGCTTTGACCAT
>JAFZUN010000300.1 GCA_017618315.1 Spirochaetales bacterium | reverse complement strand
CTCCGCTGAGGCCGGAGATTCTGATTGCGTAATCAGCCATGTCTCTTCCTCCTTAAAAGCATCAGGAACACAGGTGCACCAAGAACGGATGTTATGATTCCTATCGGAAGCTCTGAGGGTGCTATGATCGACCTGCAGACAATGTCCGCGAAAAGAAGAATCACTGCACCCATCAGCATGGAGAGGGGAAGAAGCCTCTTATGCTTTGGCCCCACCAGAAGGCGCATGAAATGAGGGCTCATCAGGCCCACAAAGCCGATTATTCCGCAGAAGCAGACCACGGTGGCGGTGACCACTGATGCGGTGATCAGAAGGATTATCCTTGTGGCCTTGACGTTCAGACCGCTTGAGATAGCGGTGCTGTCATCCATCAGAAGAAGGTCCATTGCGTCGCAGTTCCTTCCTGCGACCACGGTTGCAGCCGTGGTTACTACAAGCAGTATCAGGAGCCTTTGCCAGCTGGAGCTTCCCAGGCTTCCCAAAGTCCAGAACAGGATGTTGTCAGCCTGCTTGTTGGACAGATAAATGGTGAGTGTGGTCATTGCGCTCAAGAAGAAGTTAAGTGCAATACCGGAAAGAAGTAATGTCCCTGTGTTCCTGCGGTTTATGCTGAAGAGCAGGGCAGTGGTCAGAATGGATCCAATGAAGGCCACCACAGGGAGCGAGATGTTCATGAAGTTGATACCGATCACAAATCCCAGACCCACTGCAAACGATGCTCCGGAGGACACTCCAAGCACATAGGAGTCTGCCATGGGATTTCGGAAAACGCTTTGGAACACCAGGCCGCACAAGGAAAGTGCGGCACCTGTGAGAATGGCGCTGAGGATCCTGGGGATTCTCAGGTTCCTGATGATGTATGCGGTGTTCCTGCTGATTGAGGACGGACTGAAGACGGCCCTGACTATGTCAGATACTGTGATTCTTACAGAACCAAGGCAAATGCCTGTGAATGCGAGTATCACCAGTATAGCTGCCAGCACGATTCCGACAGCGGCAGGCCGTCTTCTGTGTTCAGTCATCTCAGAAAAGCTCGGGGTAGAGGATTCTTGCAATCTCCTCGACTGTGTCTGCGGTTCTTACTCCCTGGCGCTCAGCGGCATCGCCGTTGATGGTCAGGACGTTGCCTGTCTTTGAGGCGGTGAGCTGGCTGTACGGCTCAAGTGATCTGAAGTTTGCTATCTCATATGCCGGATCTGTGTAAGAGTATGCGCCCAGAAGAATTACGTCCGGATCCTGTGCCAGAAGGAGCTCCTTGCTGATTGACCAGTACTGACCGTCTTTTGCGGCGTTGATTCCGCCTGCAGCCTCAATGACATCGTTCAGGTAGGTCTCACCTGTTGCAGCATAGTCGCCCCAGTCGCCGTAGCTGATGATGTAGATTGTGCTCTTTCTCTGGTCTGCTGGGATGGTGGCTGTCTTGGTGGAGACGGCATCGATTCTCTTCTGAAGGGAATCCACGATCTCTGTTCCCTTGTCTTCGCGGCAGATTGCGATGGCCACGTTCATGATCAGGGAGTAGGTGCCCTCAAGGCTCTCTTCCTCGTAGAACTGATAAGCGGTGATTCCAGCCTTGTTGATGCTCTCAATGAAGGACGGGTCGACGATTGAGGATGCTATGGCGATATCGGCGTTCAATGAGAGGATTGTCTCAAGATTCGGTTCCCAGAGTGTGCCGATGCTTGTGATTGCAAGGGCCTCTTCGGGATAGTTGCAGTAATCTGTCCTTCCGACAAGCTGGTCTCCGGCTCCGAGCGCGTAGATGATCTCGGTTACGTTCGGTGCAAGTGAGATGATCCTCAGGTCATCGTTTTCTGACTTTGCCTCTGTGACAGCCTGCGCGAAAAGCGGGACCAGACACAGCGCGATCAATAAAACAACAAGGGCTTTTTTCATGTTACCCCTCCGTAAATAGATGTGAGGGGTATTTTACGACTGCACCCCAAGTCCATGCTCCGTGGACTGACCATATGGCCGACAGGCTGTAAGCACAACAGGTCTCCTGGCTTGAAGGACTTCTGCTGCGTCTTCCCGGGCCTTGCCCAGTGACTGATGTTTTCCCTGAGGGAGCATCCTTGCAGCAGCACACCTTCCTACAGTGGCGGGACCGCAACGGCTTCTGACCGTTTTCCCTTT
>JAFZUN010000299.1 GCA_017618315.1 Spirochaetales bacterium | reverse complement strand
CACCTGTAGGAGTATGGGAATCAGACCCTATCAGTGTTTTCCCTGGAATACCGAAGCGCTCCAGATGGACCTGATGGCATATTCCGTTTCCGGGCTTGGAGAACACAATTCCCTTTGCCGCCGCAACACTCTGCAGATACAGATGATCATCGGCATTCTCAAAGCCGACCTGGACCGTATTATGATCCACATAGCTGACTGCAAGCTCATTGAGTATATGATCCAGTCCGAGGGATTCGAACTGAAGATATGCCATGGTGCCGGTTGCATCCTGAGTAAGGGTCTGGTCAATGCGGATTTCAATGCTGCTGCCAGCAGTAAGTTCCCCATTAACAAGATGCGACTTCAGTATCTTGTATACAATTCCAAGTCCCATCTCTGCCTCCAAATTGAGTTTTTAATATTTATACCATTTGGATGCATTGATATGCAATATGTCAGAGAGACTTCAAAAACTGTGCAATGCAGTTGGCAACCTTCACATGTCCTTCATCATTGTAATGAAGTCCGTCCAGTGTGAACTTTTCTCTGTCCTCGTCATTCTTGGGGTCAATGCCCAGTTTTTCCAGCATGTTCAGGACAGGAACATCATATTCTGCTGCTATTGTCTCAATTGCATGGACATAATCCTCAAGCATCTTTCCTTTGATGCCGTGTTTTGACAACTTCTCTGCTGGAGGATTTGTCCCATCATCAAAGCGGTGTCCGGGAGTCACCATCACAAGCACTGCTGAAGGATATAATTCATGGATCTTATTGATGAGATAATCAACAGCACCGCAGAAAGTGGTTCTTTCCTTGTCTCCGATCTCTCCGAAGGGAGCATCTCCGTGACCGTAATCATTGGTGCCGCCGAAAACCACGATTATGTCTGCTTCCGGATCCATGTCATAGCAGCGTCCGCAGAAATCAAGATCGTGACGTGCCTTCTCACTCGGATGGCGCTGATACGCGATTCTTGTGCCGCTTACTCCATAGTTGTTTGCTCTCTTAAGTCCACAGGTCTTAGCGATGTACCTGTCATACCTGTTGCCGTCATCATTCAGACCGTGCCCCTCTGTGAGGCTGTCTCCAAGAAAATCTATGATTTTGCCTTTAAGTTCCATGGCTTCATTATAGCACTTTCAAGGCAACAGATTCTTCTCTTTCTCGAAAAAAGCCTTGCTCATCATGAGAAATTCTTCTGCAGTGCAGGCATTTTTGCATGTCGGAATGAAGGAAGCTGTAACCTCAAGGCATTCATTGAACTTATCACACGGATGTTCCGGACATTTCCCGCAGTCAGATACTCCTTTTTGCGCACAACAGGTTGCAATACCATAACGGCACCAGTTCTCAGGTCTGCAACCCTGGCATGAGATTTCCTCGTTGGATACAACTTTGTCCCTGTATCCGATCTTCTGCCAGAGCACGGCAGTCTCATGAAGCTGATCAGAGGTCTTCTCAAAGCCTGGAGCATTATATCTGGGGCAGATAGAGCAATCATTCCCGCATGCGGCTATTATCTTCATTCCTGAACCTCCCAGGATCCTTTCCTGTTGGAACCGATTCTACGGATCCGTCCTGAGTCAGAAAGCCTGTCCAGGGCCCTCTGTATTGTCCTTACGGTCTTTCCTGTCCTTTCTGCGAGATCAGATCTGGTCTGACATGGATTCTCCTTCAGAAGTGCAAGAACCCTCTCATCCGTAGGCAGATTATATTCCGAATATCTCTCCGAGATAATCATTCCATCAGAATACAAACCGGGTCTGTATTCATGTCTGGAGTGACCAGCTCTGTGGAAAATGAAGGAGAAACCTCCGTGCATGGACGTGGATGAGACTTTCACATCATATTTTTCACAGCATGCAAACACTTTCCTGAAACCGCTCCCGAATAGCTCCACGTCCTTGCTCTTGTAAAGGGTGTTCAGTATCACCCGGTTGCGAGGCATTGATTTGATCCGCTGAAGAGCAAACATCTGGGGTGATAAGCCTGCAGGAAACTCTCCGGGATTGTAGATCTCCACCATTGTAGGAGTAATATCAATCTCATTCTCACTTATCCCACGGTAATCCGCATGAGCGAATGAGTTGACCACAATCTCCCTGATTGCCTCCACAGGAATCTCCGGAATCTCAATCCGGGATGTCCCTGAACCTGATTCGACTCTCCAGTTGATATGTTCCTTGATGTAGCTGAAACCTTTTCCGATGAGATTGAAGATGTTGTCCTCCAGTCTGCAGATATCCGAGAAGCCGATTCTCTCATCTGTGAGAAAGACTGCCATTTTCAGTACAACAGGCCGTCTGTTGGAGAAAAGATAGTACCCGGCATTGGTCAGCTTTCCTTTCTCATAAAGGCCAAGACCTGAAAGCAGAGCCCCGCAGTCAAACTGTGCCATGCTCTCCAGCCTGCCACACGACACGGCCTTGCTGTAAAATGTCTCCAATGCAACGGCATCCACAGCCTCAAGACCGTATTCCGTCAGATTGTTCTCCCATGATGATGAGTAGTCAGTTGACGCCAGCATGGCCCTGAGCTCGCCTGGAGTCATTTCCTCTGTCCTGTCAAAAACCCTCTTGTAATACCGTCCGAACGAAGAATCAGGCCTTTCCGTGCCGGAAAAATCAACCCGGATCACGTCTTTTCCGCTGAAGGACTCAACACGTATCTCGGGATAAATCATGGGCTTGATCGCTTCCTTGACTTTTCTGGCAATTTCATCAAGAGATGATGCGCTGACAGATTGTCCTACAACATCTCCTTTTGGTGAGACACCGAAGAAAACGGTTCCATGACCGTGCTTGTTGAGCATGCTGGCAATGTTGTCCATAGCCTTTCCAACTTCAGAGGTTGATTTCTTGAATTCCAGTGTCTCCGACTCTATTCCCAGATTCATCATAGTGACATAATATCATACAAACAGTGACATGTCACCAAAAATGTCACTAAAATTGTCACTATAATTCCTTTCCGGTCTCGTTCAAATTTGCAAGCTTTTTCATAAAAGACGGAATATCAATGCTTTGAGGGCAGTATTCGGCACAGGAGCCACATCCTATACAGTTGGAAGGAAGCTTATCAGCCTCAAAGGCAGAAAGAGCATTCTTGCTCCAACGCCTTTCATACTTGTAGTCATTGTAAATCTTCAGAAGACCCGGAATATCAAGTTGCATCGGACAATGCGGTGTGCAGTATCTGCATGCCGTGCAAGGAACTGTGAAGCCCTTCTTGAACTGGTGAGCAATCTCTATGAGGAACTTTGATAGTTCCGGAGTAAGCGCGCTGTCCTTCTCAAAAGTCCTCAGGTTGTCCTCTACCTGTTCCAAGGTGGACATGCCGCTGAGCATGAGAAGCACGTTGTCATGCGTCATGAGCCATCTGAAGGCCCAGGATGAGACTGACCAGCCTGGCTGCTTCTCCTGAAGTCTGGCATCGAGCTCCGGTGTCAGGCTTGAGAGACGCCCGCCACGCACCGATTCCATGACAATCACCGGAATGTTGCGCTCCGTGAGGATGTTGTATTCCTCCTCGGTGGTCGAGAACTCCCAGTCAAGGTAGTTCATCTGGATCTGGGCGAAATCCCATTTGTGGGCATCAGCGAAACGGCGAAGCGTATCCGTGGAGGCATGGGATGAGAAGCCGAAATAAGTGATCTTACCCTCTCTCTTCATCTGCTCGAAGAATTCGATGCACCCGCAGTTCAGATAATCATCGATATTCGAGTCCAGAAGACAATGCAGCAGGTAGAAATCGATATGGTCGGTCTGGAGCCTCTCAAGCTGCTCGGCAAATACCGCCTTGTAATCGGGGTTTGCCCTGTAGTTGAACTTGGTGGCAAGGTAGAAGCTGTCCCGCGGATAGCGCTTCATGGCCTGTCCGACACAGCGCTCGGAATCACCGTTCTGATAGACATACGCGGTGTCATAGTAGTTCACACCGCCCTTCATGGCCAGGTCTATCATCTTGGCGGACTCCTCATAGTTGATCGGAGAGTTCCACTTATCCTCTCCAAGAGAAGGAAGACGCATGTTGCCCATTCCAAGACGAGAAAGCCTGATGTCCCTGAAGTTCCTGTAAATCATAATTCACCCCTCATAGTCAAAGAATACCCCAACAAACAATAAAAAGCCACCTGAGCTGACTCAGATGGCTGAAATTTCATAAAAGACGCGGCAATCAGTGAAAAATCACTTTGCCTTTCCCTGGTTGGCGACAGCTGCCATCTTGGCTGCAAGTGCCTCCTGGTCGCCCAGATAATACTTCTTTGTGACCTTGAAATTGTCATCGAACTCATAGACAAGAGGTACTCCGGTCGGGATGTTGACACCGAGGATCTCATCCTTGCTCATATTGTCGAAGTACTTCACAAGGGCTCTGAGTGAGTTTCCGTGTGCTGCGATGATGACACGCTTTCCGGCCTTCATGTCCTTCTTGATGACATCCTCGAAGTATGGGACGACTCTCTCGATTGTTGTCTCAAGGCTCTCTGTAAGCGGGAGCTCCTTGGGATCGACAGAGGCATAGATTGCCTGGTTTGCAGGATTCCTCTCGTCTGTGGCCTCGAGTTTAGGCGGCTTGACATCAAATGATCTTCTCCAGATCTTGACCTGATCCTCGCCGTATTTCTCGGCTGTCTCGGACTTGTTCAGACCCTGAAGGGCACCATAATGTCTCTCATTGAGCTTCCATGTCTTTGTGACAGGCAACCAGACCCTGTCCATCTCATCAAGGATGTGGTTAAGGGTATGGATGGCTCTCTTGAGATAGGATGTATAGCAGACATCAAAATCATAACCCTCTGCCTTGAGAAGCTTACCGGCTGCGGCAGCTTCCTCATGACCTTTTTCACTAAGATCAACGTCAGTCCAACCTGTGAACAGGTTCAACTTGTTCCATTCACTTTCACCGTGTCTCACAAACACAAGCTTTGTCATTTATTCACCTCCTTAAGGTAATCATTCATATTGTAAAAAACAACCATGTAATCATCTCATAAACGCCCGACAGTGTCCAGCAAAAGTGTATTGAGGAAATAACCGGTTTT
>JAFZUN010000298.1 GCA_017618315.1 Spirochaetales bacterium | reverse complement strand
TCTCCATGAAGGACTTCGAGGCAGTCTCCTCATCCCTGATAAGGATTATTGGAAAGATAGTGAATGCCATCGGAGCATTCCTTAGACGGATCATAGAAGCAATCTATGAGTGGATAATATCGCTCTTCGGTGAGAGCTATGTGAATGATTTTGATGTCAACGCCTACAGTCAGAGAATAGATACCGATGTGGTCAGGAAATACAAGGACGTGTCATGGCTTGTCCCTGTCATACTGGCTGCGGTGGTTGTAGTTGTCCTGGTGCTGATCATCAGATACAGGAATAAGAGACTGGGAAGACGCAGAAAGAAGTCGCGCTCAAGCAAGGAGAAGAGAACCAGAATCCGAAGTGGAAGAATTTCAAGGTTCTACCGCAGGTTTTTTGCCCCGCTTCTGTTCTGGCTACGCTATTTCAAGAACCGAAATACCCCGGCAGGGCGCTTCATACGCATTGAACGGAAGATGAGAAGAAAAGGCATCAGGCGTCCGAAGTATGAGACCCCTCATTCGTTCCTCCGCAGGCTTGCTCCATCATATCCTGAGGAAAACCTGAATGTGCTTGCCGATGAGCTTGAATGCATCTTCTTCAATTCATGATTAACTGAGCTGAGAGGGGCTTGTCCGCAAAAGGATTCTGACAGATAATCTTTTGTATGTGGCTTGTAATTGTCCTGTTTGTCCTGATCATATGTGCGGGTTTCTATGAGCACCTGCACCTTAAGAGGCTCTCTGATAAGGTTGAGCTCAGGATTCTTGTGAACGGGACACGCGGTAAGAGCAGTACGGCCAGAATGCTGATAGCGGCACTAAACGGATGTGGAATCAGGACATCCGGAAAGACCACAGGATCAGAGGCACGCTTCATTTTCCCGGATCTGACAGAAGAGCCTGTACCTCGTAAACGTGGTATAAGGATGGTCAGAGAGCACACTTTATTATTTGAAAAAGCAGTTAAGAACAACTCTCAGGCTATTGTCTGCGAATGCATGGCAATCAGGGAGGAGAGCCAGCGCCTTATCGGGGAGACTCTGGTAAGGCCTTCAATAACAATCATCACGAATGCACGTGTTGACCATGTTGACCAGATGGGTGACACGGAAGAAAGCACTGCGGAAGTGCTTTGCAAATGCATAGGTCCGTCAAAGGATGTCTATACAGCCGACAAGACTGTCGCTGACTGCCTGAAAACAATAAGCTCAGTAAACATTCATCTTACAAAGTCCCTAGATGACAATCTTAGACCGGAGCTCAAGAGATTCACGTTCCCGGTCTATGAGGAGAACCTGGCTATTGTGCTTGATGTGTGCCGTGACCTTGGACTTGATGAGAGAAAGGTACTTGAATCAGTCGTTGATGCAGTTCCGGACTCCGGAATGACAGGGCAGATTGAGGTGGACGGACATATAATAATAAACGGATTTGCCTCAAACGACCCAAAGAGCGCCAGACTTCTTTTTGATGGCCTTGATCCTGAGGATGTGACTGTGATTTACAACAACAGATCCGACAGGGAGTTCAGGCTTCCGATCTTCAGAACCCTGTTGGTGGAAATAAAGATCAACGATCTGGTTGTGATAGGTGACAACAGCGCAAAGTGCAGAAGGTTTTTCTCCCGGGTGGGAGAAGGCAGTGTCAGGACAGTGCACATGAAGGATGTGTCAGGTAACTTCATAAAGACCTGCAGGAAGAGCATTGTATGTATGGGCAATATAAAGGGAGCAGGTGAGAGGATGCTGGAGATCCTCCAGAAGCCTGCACATGGAGAATGAGATGTTACACAAGGCTATAGGAATAAGCATAATACTGGGATTTCTTTTCTCTGAGTTTCTTGGCATTGCCACAGGAGGTCTTGTCTCCGCCGGATACATGGCTTTTTTCATGGGCACCCCTGCAAGGGTAATAAGCACGCTGGCGTTGTCCCTGATCATCTACTGCCTGACACTGCTGCTCCAGAAGTACATCATAATATATGGGAAAAGACGCTTCATGGTGGTTGTCCTGCTTTCTTTGATCGGTACCTGGCTGGTGGAGCAGTATCTCTCAAAGTATCTGGGATTCATAGGTCAGGATGTCAGGATGGTGGGCTTCATAATCCCCGGCCTGATTGCCAATGACATGTTCAAGCAGGGTGTGGTGAAAACCCTTGCGGCAGTGACAATTCTTTCCGTGATAATAAGATTGATTATATTGTCTGGAATCCTTTGATTTGCGATATAGCGCATTATTGCAACAAATTTTTGAGTTTTTCATAAAAATACAACATTCCTTTTGATTCCAAGGGTTTCTCGTATAAAATACTGTTTGACTTCTCAATAAGGCGGGTTTAAAATTTTTTAGTGGGAAAACTGTTTGGTTCCTCTCTTCCTGAGAGCAACCTTGTGCATGAATATTAAAAGGAGAAAAGAATGAAGAAAGTTGCTATTACTTTGATTCTTGCAATTTTACTCCTGGCTGTTCCGGCAAGTCTGTTTGCCGTCCTTTCAGGAGATCCTATTCAGACATTCGATTGTCCGTTCCTTCTTACTTCCGGAGGACAGGGCGCAGGCTCAAAGATGCTCAGACTTCTGATCAACCAGTCCAAGAAGTTCACACTCGCAGAGGATGGTGACTTCTGGCTCGAGGATGAGACTCCTGAGAGATATGCCTACATTGATTCCGGCAGATACACGACACTTGTCATTGTCATAAGCGTTACCGAGAAGGGTCTCGGAGCATCCGGAATCACAATCGAGGACGAGATCGGATTCCTCAAGGAGGTCCTTGCAAAGGCAAAGGCACAGAACATGAAGATCGTCGCAGTCAGCATGGAGGCTGATGCACGTGCCCCGAAGCTCCCGACAAACGGAAACGAGAGAATAATCGATCTTGTCTGCCCGCAGGCCGACTGGATCATCTCACTCAAGGCCAACAATGCTGATGACCGCTTCACAAAGATCAGCCAGCAGTACGGCATCCCACTTACCATCATTGACAAGCCGATGGACCTTGTACAGGCCGCTCCACAGATTTTCATCAAGAAGTAAGCGGAGGTCTGGATGACAACAACAACTTTGACTTTGATACTGCTGATCATAATGATCGCGGCCTTTGTGCTGAGCAGCATCAAGCTTAAATCACCCGATATCTCCATGGCTGTGGCCGCTGTGGTCCTTGCGATTGCGGGAACAATAGCCGTTCCGGCACTCGGAAGCCCTGTGAGGTACCTGGTCGAGGGATTATTCGTGAACCTGGATCTGGCGCTTCTGTTCATCGCCGCATCCATCTTCGTCAATATCTACTCACATAGCGGAGCAATCGCAGCCATCACAAGGACGGTTGTGGAGAAGGTCAATAACAAATGGGTGCTCCTGTCAATCATGGGCGTCCTGATGCTGATCCCCGGTGCACTCACAGGTGCCGGATCTGTTGCGATCTTCGTCCTTGGCGGACTTGTGAACACCGTTCTTGAGTATCTGGGAATTTCAAAGAAGAAGAGAACAGTTTTCATCTGCTTCTTTGCAATGCTCTCCGCTGCATGTCCTCCGATCAACCTCTGGACAATGCTCATGACAGCTCAGGCCAACATGCCGTATGTCGGATTCACATGGCTGTTGCTGATTCCTATTGTCATTGCAGGTGCATTCACGATTGTGTTTGTCGGTTGGGGTGCAAAGCCGCAGAGCAAGGAAGAGACACTTGCAAAGTTCCCGCCTAAGGATCCCAAGCTCACATGGTGGAGGATCATCCTCCCGTTCGTGGCAATCATTGCGCTGTTCCTTCTTGCGCTTTATGATCCGTGGGGACTTCCGGTTCTTGGTCTTCCTCTCATGTTCCTCATCGCGGCTCTTGTGGCTCTTCTCTGCAACCCGAAGAAGACAACCGCAAAGCAGTATCTGGGAATACTGGATGACACAATGGAGCAGGTGTTCCCGCTGGTTGCCAACGTCTTGTCAATCGGAGTCCTGCAGAGTGCCATGGCAGCAACAGGTGTAAGAGGTCTGATTGGTTCCACATGTGTCGGATTGCCGCTTGTGCTGATCTACGCTCTGATCCTTGTTGTCGGCCCGATCTGCCAGGGATGCTTCAACTACGGAGTATCAATTGTCCTGGGCGGACCGCTGATCTTCATGTTCAACACACTCGGAATGGATGTCACTGTCATATGTGCTGCTTTGTCACTGATCTTCCCGCTCGGAGACACGTTGCCACCGTCAAGGATTGTCGGAAGACTCGCATGCGAGAC
This sequence comes from Spirochaetales bacterium, assembly GCA_017618315.1. Lineage (GTDB taxonomy): Bacteria > Spirochaetota > Spirochaetia > Sphaerochaetales > Sphaerochaetaceae > UBA9732. Next base: position 2,614 of record JAFZUN010000298.1, on the reverse strand, counting down.
GACGGAATACAAGGAATCGTATCTCGGTTTCTTCAAGACTCTCGTGCTGCCTATGCTGGTGCTTGGAATCATGGCCGTTATCATGATCATCAAGCCTGCGGCATTCGCATTCCTGTACTAAGGAGGACGTGAGACATGGTATTTTTCGAGAATCTAATTCATATCCTTTATTTCGTCATGGCAGGTCTTGTGGCACTGAGCATGCTCAAGAGCCTTTTCAAGAGAAAGAAGAATCAAGGTGTTGTGTTTGACATCATGTATGCCTATTGTCTGATCCCGTTCCTTCTCAGGGTTCTGTATATTAAGTGAGGGGGCGGACATGGAAAAGAAATCTTTGATTATCAAGATTGTTGTCCTGGTGCTGGCACTTGTCCTCGCGCTTCTTGCAGGAATTGAGTTCTGGCAGCTCAGACATTACAAGGAGACGATTGTCGCCTCAGATGATCTGACAGAGGTCAAATGGTTCAGCGACTATGTCCCGTCACTGAAGAACACCTGGATGGATACCCCTGTATTCATCTTCGATTCCGGAGTCGAGGGCGGAACCGTCTTCGTCTGCGGATGTCCTCATCCGTATGAGCCCGCATCGACGATGGCCGCATACCTGATGATAGAGAACCTGCAGGTTGACAAGGGAAAAATCATCATTGTTCCAAGAGCAAACTACTCAGGTTCAACCGACGGAATGCTGGGTGACGCATACCCGATGTTCTTCCACGTCAGTTCCGACTGGGGAATCTCCAAGTACCGCATCGGCGACAGATACACCAATCCGCTTGACCAGTGGCCGGATCCGTTCACATACGTCAACTATCCTTCAGGACAGAACCTGGCATATCAGGACATCAGAAACCTGAACAGGACCTATCCGGGACGTGAGAACGGAACCCTCACCGAGAGAGCCGCCTATGCCGTGATGGAGATCATCAGGCAGGAGAAAGTCGACATTGCAATTGATATGCATGAGGCCGAGATCCTTTATCCTGTCACATCAACCTATGTCGCACCTTCCAAGGTCCTTGACCGCGAGAAGTTCCTGGAGACCGGTGAGATGGAGTACTACGAGCCTGAGAAGAGCTCTCTGGACGTAGCAATGATGGCCGGAATGAACATCTCGGATCAGTTCCTGATGAAGAGCGCATCATCTCCGAACACCCTGCACGGTCTGAGCCACAGAGAGTGGGCAGACTGGTCTGACAGCCTGACATTCCTGATGGAGACTCCTGAGATCTTCATTGATAAGATCACAGGACCCAGAACAGAGGCTCTGATGACAGAAGGTAAGGACGAGTTCCTGCAGAAGGTCACGGACAAAGGTCTGACATACTTCCCGTATGACATGGAGTTCGGAACCCCGATGTGGTACCGCACCGGCCGTCACCTGACAGGTGCCCTGGAAGTCATTTTCTGGGCAGGTTTCTTCTATCCGGAGATGGAGGTCCAGGTCACATGGCCGACCTATCTTGAGATGGCAGAGCTTGAGGATCAGGGCATAGACAGTGTCGGATATTATCTCAAGAATCCGGATGCTCCGGAGAACAAAGATCACGCATTCACCATCTACTACAAACCGGTAGGTGAGAATTACGATAAATACTAATTATTCATGGAGGGAAAAATGAAGAAAAAAGTATTACTTGCAGCACTCATTATTTTCTGCCTTTGCGCACAGGGTGTGTTTGCCTGCACAATCTTCGCTGTCGGAAAGCTCGCCAGCGATGACGGATCCACAATGATCTCCCATACCTGTGATTCAACAGGTGATGACCTGAGACTGTGGATGATCCCATCAATGCCTGCTGGAACAGAGAGAGACATTGTTCTTGACGGACGTGCAGGTGCTGATTACTCAAAGTTCCCGGAGGTCAAGGACTACGGAACACGTGGAATGGAGCTCGGCACAATCACTGTAGAGAAAGATACTAACCGCTACATTCATGGAATGTATTCCTTCATGAATGACAAGGGTCTTGCAATGGGTGAGTCAACCTGTTCAATCAACGGAAACATCGAGCAGGGTGCAAAGATCAGAGCCGCTTACCGCGAGTATGACGGAATCATCGACTGCTACATGATCCAGGATGCTGCTCTTGAGAACTGCTCAACAGCAAGAGAGGCAGTTGAGTACATGGGCAAGCTCATTGATGAGTACGGCTGGAACGGATCTCCTGAGTGTATCAACATCTGTGACGGAAACGAGTGCTGGATCATGGAGTGCTACGGCGCACATGTCTGGGTTGCATTCAGACTTCCTGATGATGCAGTCTTTGTTGCAGCCAACAGAGCCAGAATCAACTTCTTTGTTGAGGATGATCCTGATAACTACCTCTATGCACCGGATCTGAAGAACTTCGTCGCCAAGTACAACCTCTGGGACGGAACAGACTGGAGCACATTCATTCCTTGCTGGACATTCGCACCGTACGGAAAGAGACCCTACTCGACAAGAAGAGAATGGAGAGCCATGAGCCTGCTGAACCCGGAGCTCGGCGCGACACTCGATCCTGAGGAAGAGAATCCCGACACAGCATGGCCGTGCTATATTGTTCCTTCAGAGCCTGTCTCAGTCCAGACAATCTATGAGATCTGCGGAGACTACTATGCCGGAACAGAG
>JAFZUN010000297.1 GCA_017618315.1 Spirochaetales bacterium | reverse complement strand
TATTAATAATATTGATTTGCCATATTACGGAACTTCCAGTGAGGATATTTCTTGACTGGGATAAGATTGAGAGAATCTGTAGGTTTGAGCCTCTCTCCCAGCAGGTGACAAAACAGCTTGGGCATGTGAGCTTGCAGATAATGCAGTCTGCCGATGGATCATCTGTTGTTCCTGGTGGCATTTCTGAGTATTTCGGTCCGGATGATTATTTCATTTTCCTTGGGGACAAGAGGCTCGAGAGCAGTTTCTCAAGCATGCAGATGGAGGCAAAGACCCTGTACAGGCGTGCATTTCAAGAGAACAGAGATGCCGTAAAACCGCAGGATATGCTGTATAATTTTACAGTATTCTATGAAAACAGGACATCAAGCATGACTGTCCTCGATATTTCAGGTCAGGTTCCTGGAGCCTATAGATTTGACATTGACGGGCCAAGATCATATTTCGGGAACTTCACTTTCTTCAAGCAGGACCTTGACGGACTTGTAGGAGACAACTGGGAGATCGAGATCTGTGTGTCCACTGTTGTCCAGAAGCAGCGCCTTGAGACAATGCTCAGCGACTATGAGGGAATCACGTATTCTGTCTGCAGCCTCTCAGGCGGTTTCTCCATCAGAAGTTCTCGATTCATTGTCTTCTGCGAGAACGAGATTTTCGGGCGCAAGAAGCAGGTGATAAAGACGCTGCAGCATACTCAGACATCGGTCCTTGACAGCTTTGTTGAGCTCCATGAGGGTGACTATGTTGTCCATGTGAATTACGGTATAGGAATCTTCCTTAAGATTGACCGTGTTCGTGAGCGTGACTACATAAAGATCCAGTTTGCAGACAAAGAGAACCTTTATGTCCCCATTGAGCAGGCAAACCTGATCCAGCGATACATCGGTTCCGCAGGTGAGGCTCCGCACATTGACAAGCTGGGTTCTGCCGGATGGGAGAACAAGAAGGCCAAGGCCAGAAAGAGCGCGGAGAATCTTGCATCAAAGCTCATTGCCCTTTATGCCAGGCGCAAAAACAGTCAGGGTTATGCCTTTGACAGGGACAACGACTGGCAGCTGCGTTTTGAGGCAGAGTTTGAATACGATGAGACAGAGGATCAGCTCTCCTGCATCCAGGATGTGAAGGACGATATGGAGAGCCCGCATGTGATGGACCGCCTGATCTGCGGAGATGTTGGCTATGGAAAGACAGAGATAGCCTTCCGTGCGGCATTCAAGGCTGTTATGAGCGGAAAGCAGGTGGCTTTCCTGGCTCCTACCACTATTCTTGCAGAGCAGCACTACAGCAACTTCAAGCAGCGTCTTCATGATTTTCCGCTCAAGGCAGGGCTACTGAGCAGGATGGTTCCCCCCAAGGAGCAGAAGAAGGTGCTGTCCGCTTTGGCGGACGGGCAGCTTGATGTGCTCTTCGGGACTCACAAGATAATCCAGAAGGATGTGATGTTCAGGAACCTGGGGCTTCTTATCGTCGATGAGGAGCAGCGCTTCGGAGTCAAGGACAAAGATAGGATCAAGGAGATAAAGACAAACGTGGATTGTCTGAGCCTGTCGGCAACTCCCATTCCCAGAACACTTTACATGTCTCTTCTCCAGATACGTGACATGAGCCTTCTTACAACTCCGCCCATCTCCCGCAAGCCCATCAAGACGGTGATTGACCGCTATGACCTGGACACGGTGGAGAAGGCAATCCGCTTTGAGGTGGCCCGTCATGGTCAGGTGTTCTACCTGCATAACAGGATCGAGACTCTGGAGGAAGTGGCCACCATGCTCCGCACCCGCATGCCGGATATCATATTCGACACGGCCAACGGACAGATGCGGCCTGATGCCCTTGAAGACACGATGAGACGCTTCGTGTACGAGGGAATACAGGTTCTGATTTCTACAACCATAATCGAGAACGGAATTGACATTCCGAATGTCAACACGATAATTATTGACAGAGCAGACCTTTACGGTGTGTCACAGCTTTACCAGCTGAAGGGAAGGGTGGGACGCTCGGACAGGGAGGCTTATGCATATTTGTTTTATCCTGCCGACAGGACCCTCTCAGAGGTGGCCATAAAGAGGCTTCAGACCATCAGTGAGCATACCGAGCTCGGAAGCGGGTTCAAGGTGGCCATGAAGGACATGGAGCTCAGAGGTGCAGGAAACCTGTTGGGTCGCGAGCAGAGCGGTTTCATGTCAGCTGTAGGACTTGACATGTACATCCGACTTCTGGACGAGGAGATCGCAAAGATACAGAAGACCAATGAGAAGCCGGAGACCGAAGTGTTTCTGGAGCTTGACTACAGCGGCTATATCCCGGACTCCTACATCTCCGATCCCACAGTCAAGCTCGAGATTTACAAGAAGATTGCAGGCACCAGGACAAGAGACCAGCTTGAGCGCCTGAATGCCGAGATCAACGACAGGTTCGGAAACATGCCTGAGGAGATGTCGAACCTGCTTTATATCTCTGAGCTCAGGATTGTCTGCCGCATGCTGGACATCTACCACATGAAGGAGCGAAACGGCAACGTGACTGTCGAGTTCTCC
>JAFZUN010000002.1 GCA_017618315.1 Spirochaetales bacterium | reverse complement strand
CACTGACATGTTCTGATCTCACTACGGCCTCCGGTTACACTAAGGAACTGTCCAAGAAGAAATATACCCGCTTAGAGGGAAGTAATCAACAAAGTATTCAGTTTTCCGCTCATTTGCTATATCTTCAATCTCATGGAGTCGGAACGCATCACAGAAGGAATCAGCTACAAGCTCAGACGCAATAAGGGACAGCGCAACCTCAGACTGCGCATTGATCCTTCAGGAGGTGTGATAGTTAGTGCCCCGTACCATGCCCCGAACAAAGAGATCGATGACTTCGTGAGCCGCAGCAAGCCCTGGATAGAGAAACAGCTTTGCAAAGTGGCCGATCACACATATCAGAGCGGTGATTTCGTACCTTATTTGGGAGAGAAGAAGACTCTTCTGGTAATTGAGGGAAAGAGAGCCTCATACGATATTGTTGATGATAAAATCATAGTTACAGCTAAGAAATGCGCCATTGAATCTGTTAAGAAAACCATCAAGAGGTTATATGTTGAGACACTTGAGGATATTCTTTCAGAGCGTGTTCCCCACTGGTGCGACCGGCTTGAGATAGATATTCCGGATTTCGGCGTGAACCGTGCCAAAGGCAAGTGGGGTGTCTGCTATCCTGCCGAAAAACGCCTGTATCTGAGCTACATGTGCGCTACACTTCCGCCATATCTTATTGACATGACTGTCCTTCATGAGGTCTGCCATATGGTTTACAGCGGACACGGAAAAGCCTTCTGGTCCCTGATGGAGAGTCAGATGCCGGATCTTGAGGAAAGAAAAAAGGACCTTAGGGAGCTTGTCAGCTCCGGCTGGTCCCTCAACATTGTCTGATTTTCATTTATTCATTCTATTATTGCCAGCAGATGCCTGATGAACTCATATGTCCGGATTGAGGAGCTTATGGAAAGCCTCTCATCAGTGGAGTGTATGTCATACATCTGAGGTCCTATGGACACGCTGTCCATGCCCGGGCATTTGCTGTTTATGACGCTGCACTCAAGACCTGCATGAATTGCGGTTACTATTGCGGTTTTTCCGGTCTGTTCCTCATAGGCCTGGGCACAGAATCTTGCAAGCTTGGAGTAAGGATCCGGATTCCATGACGGATAGGCATCGCTTGTACTGCACTCTATGCCAAAGCTCTCGAATCCGGTCTTGATGCGGTTGACCAGATAATACTTGGCACTGTCTATGTTGCTTCTCACGCTGACCTGGAGATCAAGCTTGCCGTCATTGAGTCTTGCGATTGCAAGGTTGTTTGAGGTCTCGACAATTCCCGGAATTGCCTTGCTCATAGCGAAAACCCCATGTGGGCATGCGAAAAGAGCCTTGATGACCAGCATGGATGTGTCTGCATCAAGGGCCTTGTCGAATCTTGTGGCGCCATGCTTGGAGCATTTTTTATCCATGGACAGGCCGGGCTCCTCATACTTGTTCTCTTCCCTGATGATGTTGAAGGTCTCCACAACCTTGCCAACGACATCGTGCTTGATATTCTCAGGAACGCAGATTGAGCAGCTTGCGGAGAAGGGGATGACGTTCCTCTTTGTTCCGCCGTCAAAGCGTGCAAGCCTGAACGGGACTCCGGTCTCCTCTATGGAGAGAAGCATCCTGGAAAGAGCGCAGATGGCATTGAGGTGCTGCTTGTGGATCTCTCCGCCGCTATGGCCGCCCTTGAGGCCTGAGATTGAGAATTCAAGAGTGTCCCAGTCTGCAGGTACAGGTTCTGTCTCGTAGGATGCCTTGCCTATAAGGTCTATTCCGCCTGCGCAGCCGATGAAGATCGTGCCCTCGTCCTCGCTGTCTATATTGATCATCCTGCGGCTCTTTACCATGCTTCCGTCAAGGCCATAAGCGCCGTTCATGCCGGTTTCCTCTGAGAATGTGAAGACAGCCTCAAGCGGGCCGTGCTTGCTCTCGGGGTCAGTGAAGATGGCCATGGCAATTGCAACGCCAATGCCGTCATCTCCTCCCAGGCTTGTTCCGTTGGCCTTGAGGAAATCACCGTCCTGGAACACCTCAATCGGGTCTTTCAGAAAGTCATGGTTGCTTCCGGGAACCTTGACGCAGACCATGTCCATGTGTGCCTGGAGTGCGACATATGGGATATTCTCATAACCTGGAGTGGCTCCGGTTCTGATGATTATGTTTCCGGCCTTGTCCCTCAGACCCTCAAACCCGTTCTCCTTTGCCCAGGAGAGCAGGTACTTGCGCATGCCTTCCTCATTGCCTGATTCTCTGGGGATTGTGCATATCTGCCTGAAATAATCGAAAATGTCCATATGTTATTCTCCTAATTCTTACTGTAAACGATTCTGCCGCCGACAAAGACCTCTGTGGCGTTGAATGAGCTGTCAAATACAGCAATGTCGGCAAGTTTGCCTTTAGAGATGCTTCCAAGATCGCTGAAGCCGTAGACCGCTGCCGGATTCTCGGTGGCCATCCTGACAGCCTGAGCCACATCACCAGTCCATGAGGCAATGTTTCTGACTGCGACGTTCAAGGTAAGTGCCGATCCGCAGAGAAGCGACGGGTTTTTCTCCATGACAAAGGCTCCTTCCTCTCCCAGTACGGCACTGTCTCCGTTGATCATGTATTTCCCCGGTCCGAGAGATGTGGGCCTTAGGCTGTCTGTGATGAGTACCACACTTGAGCAGTCCTTTGTCCT
>JAFZUN010000296.1 GCA_017618315.1 Spirochaetales bacterium | reverse complement strand
TGTCCTCATCCGGATTGGATGAGATTTCAAAGAGATCAATACTGGAGAAGATAACCGGAGCAAACCACATCATTGACCTTGCACTGAGCTCAACGGATGAGCTTGAGCTGAACAAGTATACGGTCAACATCGGAGATGTGCTTTCTGAATTCGATTGTTATGACAGAACAATGGCCTTGCCATGCTTGATACTTGATGAAAACAGGCTTAAACAGGCAATTGAGATTATTGTTTCATCGATAGGATCTAATGTCAGGATAACTGCCTCAATGCAAAGGAAAGGTGTGAAAGTGGACATCGCTGACACAGGAAAACCCGGTGGCGGAGCCGATGATCCCACAGCTCTCGCGCTTGCACATAAGATTATCCTGCTTCATAACGGCACATACAGCGCAGGCAAGGACGGCTTCTCATTCCTTCTTCCATATCCCTCGCTCTCGGGTAATGCCCCGCTTGTCTGGGCGGAAGGTGACGTCCTTGCGTGCATAAACGGACTTCCTGACCAGAGTCCTGAGAATGTGGTATGCGAGGAGGTCAACGGCTCAAGGTTTGCGGAGAAGAAGAGACTTCCGCCGTTTACCGGTGCGGTGTTCTGGGACGGAGGCTTTAAGGGCTACAACGCACTTACAGCAATCATCGCGTTGGTCTCCAACAGCAGCTACAGGGACCTTCCGTTCATCTGCATGGACTGCCCCAGGTCCAAGACGCTTGAGGATGCCCTGAGAACTTCAGTCGAGGCCAAGGGCAGGGTTGTTCTTCAGATAGGTCCTGCCGCGGAGGACCTGAACAGATGGCTTCAGGATCCCGAGATCATCTCTTGCGAGCTCTCAAATGCCGTGCAGATGTGTAAGCGCCATGAGCCGGCCCTGGTCATTGTCTCCGTGGACGAACACCTGAACAGGATGAATCATGTTGTAGAGTTCCTCAACTCCCTGAGGAACATGAGGATGATATCCCAGACTCCCGTGGTCCTTGTCTCCGACTATATTGACAGCGCGTTCGTCGGCAGGATAAGTGACATCCCCAACGTGATTACGGTTAACACATGCATGCTTGAGAGTGAGGAGTTCGCCATGCGTATCCGTGCTGTTTTGGGCGGCTCTGAGCTTCTTGCCACCAATACCGGTGCAATTGTCAAGAAAGCCCAGGCCTTCATATGCACGCATGCCACGCTTCAGCTCAGCCGCTGGCAGATCGCGGAAGACGTTCATGTCTCGGAAGACTATCTGACGCGTGTGTTCAAGAAAGAGCTGGGGCTTTCCCCGTGGGACTATCTGAACCGTTACAGGATTTGGCTGGCATGCAGCCTTCTGAAGAACACGGGCATGTCAGTCAATGATGTCTCAGTGGCAACCGGATTCCTTGACCAGGCCTATTTCTGCAGGGTCTTCAAGAAGATCAGAGGGTTCAGCCCCAGCCGGATGCGCAGTGTCAGAAAGTCGGAATTGTACAAAAAATAGTAGTTTGTGTCTGAATCTGTCATCTTAAACTTAACTTACACAATAAAAGGAGATAGTCCGTCTGCACGGGCATTGGGCAGGCGGCGTGATGCAGATGGTAAGCACAAGAAACTATGCATTGTCTCTTGAGATTGAAGACCTGAAAAAACGGCTGAAAGACTGTGACGAATCAGAAAAAGCCGCTTTGACAGCTGAGCTCAAGCAGAAGAAAAGTGCAATGGGAAAGGCAGAGCGGAAGGCGCTTCTGGCTCAGATGAACCGCCACAAATACATTTATCTGCTGCTTCTCATCCCGATGGTCTACTACTTCATCTTCAAGTATATCCCGCTCTGGAACGCCCAGATCGCCTTCAGGGATTTCATCTCCCTGAAGAGGACAGGCATCACCGGCGGAACATGGGTCGGTCTTCAGAACTTCAAGACATTCATCCAGTCATACTACTTCTGGTCACTGATCAGGAACACACTGATGTACAGTTTCGGAAAGATTCTTGTGAGCCTTCCGCTGTCCATCCTGCTTGCAATAATGATTTATGAATGCACCCACAAGGCTCTGAGGAAGGTTGTCCAGACCCTGTCATATCTTCCGCACTTCCTCTCGTGGGTCATCATGTATGGTATCCTGCTCTCACTGCTGTCTCCGAGCGAGGGAATCTTCAACGACATCATCAAGCTGTTCGGAGGAACACCCAGAAGTTTCCTCACGGATACAGGTGCATTCCCGTTCATAGTCATCCTCTCCGATGCATGGAAGGAGATCGGTTGGAGCGCAATCATCTTCATCGCGGCCCTGATGGGAATCGACGGCACATTGTTTGAGGCAGCCATCGTCGAAGGCGCCAACAGCTGGCAGAGGGTCAGATACATAACACTGCCTTCAATCAAGCCGGTCATAGTCATAGTACTTCTCATGAAGATAGGAACAATCCTGGATGCCGGTTTCAACCAGTTGTACATGTTGTACAGCCCGGCGGTCTACAGTGTCGGAGACATCATCGACACATGGGTCTTCCGAGGGACAATCGAGGGAAGGTTCAGTCTTGCCACTGCCGCAGGTATCTTCAAGGGTGTCATAGGGATGACTCTCCTGTTCGTCTCGAACTGGGCTTCCAGGAAGTTCACTGAGAGCTCACTGTTTTGAGGAGGTACGGCATGGCTAAGAAAAACACTTACAACAGCGTTGCCGTAAGGGCCACTGCGGCGGACAAGGTATTCAACGTCTGTGTCACCATATTCATGGTGATTCTTCTGATTATCCTGCTGGTCCCCATCTGGAGCACGATTGCCCTCTCATTCAGACCAACAACATACATCGGGTCATATCTTGAGGGAATGTTCCTTGCCCCGTGGAAATGGTCGATGGGCGCATACAGGGCTCTTCTTGGAAACAAAGGATTCCTGAACTCCTTCATGAACAGCCTGAAGATAATGGTCATGGGTGTTGTCACTGCACTGTTTTTGACAATCCCGATGGCTTACGCGCTTTCCGTGAAGGGCGTTCCGGGCAAGAAGTGGATAACTATCTTCGTCATGATTCCTTACGTATTCAATGTCGGAGTCGTTCCCACATACCTCTTGATCTCCAAGCTCGGACTTACGAACCATCTGCCGTCCGTATTCATGCCCATAGCTTTGAGCACATACAACATGATCATCATGCGCCAGTTCTTCGAGGGCATCCCGAATGACCTGCGTGAGAGCGCCTTCATTGACGGATGTAACGATCTTCAGATCATGTTCAAGATCATTCTTCCGCTTTCAAAGGCAATCATCATGACTATCGGTCTTTACTATGCTGTTGCATTCTGGAACGACTACATGAGATCTCTTCTGTATCTGCAGAAGAGCTCACTCAAACCGCTCCCGTTGCTTCTGAGAGACATCCTCATCGGAACCAGCATGAACGACAGCCTTGAGGCCAACGCTTTTGATACTGCACCGATTGAGGCAATCAAAGCCGCATCCGTATTCATCAGCGCAATACCGATGATCATGGCGTATCCGTTCATCCAGAGGTATTTCACAAAGGGTACTCTGGCAGGTTCTGTCAAGGGTTGATAATGGATTCATTGTGGGAAATCCACTTTGATATAGACTTAGGAAAATCATTTAATGGAGGAATTTAAATGAAGAAAACACTTATTGTTCTTCTTGTTGCCCTCATTGCTATGACAGCAGTGTTCGCACAGGGTGCGACTGAGACAAAGTCAGAAGGTCCCGTGACCATCACAATGCTCTATGCCGCAACACAGACTGAGGTCGGTGGCCTTCCTGATGACTGGGCAGGATACCAGGTTCTCAGAGAGAAGCTCGGAATTGACCTTCAGCTTCAGATGCTGCCCTCAGCATCATCAGACCAGGATCTCATGGTCAGAGCCATGGCAGCTGCTGACGAGCTTCCTGAGTTCATCACAGTCTCCAGAACAGTCTGGGCAGACCTCGTGAAGCAGGGCATGTTCTATGATGTCACAGACGACTTCGCAAAGATGCCGGAGAGAAGCAAGGTCATGTTCGGACCGTCCTCAAAGGCTTTCACAACATACAACGGAAGACAGTACGGTTTTGCCACTCCTTCCGCATATGCTGGAAACGAAGGTCTTCTGGTCAGAAAGGACTGGCTGGACAACCTCGGACTCAAGGCTCCGACAACTCTTGACGAGCTCTATGATGTCCTTTATGCATTCACCTACAACGATCCTGACAAAAACGGAAAGAACGACACATACGGCTACGGCGCATTCGTCGAGGAGTACATCGCTTACGAGGCATATCCGGGACGCAGATTCGAGCCTCTGATGGGTGCTTTCGGAGTTGAGGGAACATGGAACATGAGCGCCAACAACTTCGGTCTCAGAATCCACGATCCTGCTTACTATGACTGGATGGTGTTCTTCAAGAAGATCATCG
>JAFZUN010000042.1 GCA_017618315.1 Spirochaetales bacterium | reverse complement strand
TATGAGTCAAAGACAACGGTCTCTTCCCGCAAGGGCAAGAAGGTCAACCTTGAGATTGCAAGTGACTCATCTAACATCATCATCGGACGCAAGGGAAAGAACCTCGATGCTATCCAGGTTCTGGCAAACGTCTATGCCGGCAACATCGACTCCGAGAGAAAGATTATTGTAGACTCCGAGGGTTACAGGATCAGGCATGAAGAACAGATAATCAAGAACGCATACCGCACCGCAATGCAGGTCCGCAAGACCGGACGCTCACGCCTTCTTGAGCCGATGAACCCGTACGAGAGAAGACTTGTCCACACCGCGCTGAACGATGTCACAGGCATTGAGACAAAGAGCGAGGGTGAGGGACTTTACAAGCAAGTCAGAGTCATCTGCAAGAGAAAAAGATACTAATCAGAATACTGATATCATCTTGATGAGATCGGGGATCTGCTGTTCTGTGAACTGCGCCCCGATCTTTTTTATTATCTGGCCTGCCAGACAAGATGCGATGTTTCCGCTTCTCTCAACATCCAGGCCATGGCAGAGCCCGTAAAGGAAGCCTGATGCATAAGTGTCTCCGGCTCCCGTCGTGTCCACTGGGGTGGCTGGACCCTGAACGGGAATCTCATACACCTTTCTCCTGTAGCTTATGAAGGAACCTTTCTTTCCGTTCTTCACGATTGCCGTCTCGCAAAGTTTTCCCATGGTCTTGCAGCATTCATATGGATCATAATTGTCGAACAGTGTGCGGGCCTCTTCCTTATTGGCGAACACTATGTCGCAGCTATCCTTGATCAGCTCTAAGAAGGCATCGTGATAACGGCCCACTGCAAACGGGTCCGCTATGTCAAAGGACACAACCACGTTGTTTCGTTTTGCTATCTCAAGTGCCTTCCTTATGGCCTCCATCTGGTTCTGTGTGTCCCACATGTAACCGGTGAAGTGGAAGAAGTCTGCGCTGCTTACCTCGCTCTCTATGACATCGTCCGGGCAGAAGTCCCTGTTCGCACCCAGATATGTGTTCATGGTGCGTTCCGAATCAGGCGTGATCAGAATGATGGAGGACCCGGTAACGTTCTTGTCGGATACCGCAAGGTTGTCCTTGACGTTCAACGAGGTCAGTCTCTCCCGGTAGATGGTTCCGTATTCGTCATCTCCGATTTTTCCTGCAAGAGTAGATCTGATTCCCAATGCCGACAATGTGATGATTGTGTTGGGGCAGGAGCCGCCGCAGGAGAAGGAAGGCTCCTTCTTGGCCTTGATGAACTCCGACAGCTCAAGACGTTTTTCCCTGTTGATCAGGTTCATTGTTCCCTTGTACAGGCCAAGGGTCTTGAGATCATCATCCGTGACGTTGACTATGACATCGATCAGCGGATTTCCGATCCCATATACGGCTTTAGTCTTTCCTTCCATAGCGGTCTCCAATCAAAGCGGCTCTGTTGCAGAGAGAAGATAATCCCTGGAGCTCTCATCAACCATGTCTATCAGCATTTCCCTGACCCACTTGTGGTAATCATCAATCATGGAGATCTCATCTGATGTGAGCATTTCCTTTTCAATCAGATCCCTCTCATACGGGCAGCAGGTCAGAACCTCAAAGGTATAGAACTGGCCGAACTCTGTCTTCATTGCCTCTGTCACCGCAACCAGGTTTTCAATCCTGATTCCGTGTTTGCCTTCCTTGTAGAGGCCGGGCTCATCACTAATAACCATTCCGACCTCAAGAGGAACTGGCTCTCCTGTTCCCTGTTTGGAGGATATTCGCTGAGGACCCTCATGGACAGAGAGCCTGTATCCCACTCCATGACCTGTTCCGTGGAAGTAGTCCATGCCTTTCTGCCACAGGAACTGATGTGCAAGGGCATCGAGCTGGTGGCCTGTTGTTCCCTTCGGGAAGACCTGTGAGGCTAGGGCGAGATGGCCTTTTAGGACAAGTGTGTAATCCTCTTTCTGCTCCTGTGTGGCTTCTCCGAAAAGAATGGTTCTTGTGATGTCTGTTGTGCCGCAGGTGTACTGTCCGCCGGAGTCAAGGACAAGAAGACCGTTGCCTGTGATTGGGATGTCGGTTTCCTCTGTGGCGCTGTAATGTACAACAGCTCCGTGCTCCGCATAGCCTGCAATGGTGGAGAAAGAAGGACCAAGATAATCTTCCTCGAGTTCTCTCTCATCTGAGAGTGCCTTGGCTATTGAGAGCTCGGTGAAATCAAACTCGTTGCGCTTGACCATTGCAAGGAAGTTCACCAGAGCCACACCGTCAAGGATATGTGCGGTTCTCATTCCCTCCAGCTCTGTCGGGTTCTTGGCTGCTTTCAGTGTGGTTGAATACTCGCGTCCTCTGGAAATCTGAACATTGTGTGCTTTCTGAAGGGCGTTCATCATCTTCATGTTGATTCTTTCAGGATTTAGCCTCACTACTGTGTCAGAGAGATTGGAGAGGACGTCCGCAATGCTGTCATAGGGGAGAACCTCATAGCAGTCCGGAGTGACAGCGCTAAAACGTGCCTTTGGAGTGAAGAGTTTGACTGAGTCAGGGCCTATGAGCAGATGGGCAAGGAAGACCGGAGTGTCATCAATGTCGCTGCCTCTGAGATTCAATATCCATGCAATATCATCCAGGCTTGAGATCAGATGATAGGATTCGCTTCTCTGATGTCCCATCTCTCGGATTTTATTGATTTTCTCAATTGCACTTTGTCCGCACAGGCTATCATCCATCTTCTCAACAGGATTCTCTGGCATTGCAGGTCTGTCTTTCCAGATGGCATCCAGAAGATCATCGGTTGCCTGTATGTTGATTCCGTTCTCCTGATATCTCTCCTTTGCGGTGATCATCAGGGTCTCAGCGGAGATTCCCACTTTCTCATTGTTCTGAAAGGTCTCCTTCAGGAATGCAAGCGGGGAGCTGGCATCGGGACCGTCGATTTTTCTCATCTCAAAGACTGTTCCCTTGATCTGGGCCGCACATTGGACAAAATAGCGTGAATCAACCCAAATTAGAGCCTTGTCTTTTGTTACGACAACAGTTCCGGCACTGCCGGTGAAACCGCTTATCCACCTTCTTGAATGCCATCTGTCGCACACATATTCGCTCTGATGAGGGTCTGTGCCGTTTATTATCCAGGCACAAAGCCCTGCTTTATCCATCTGCTCTCTTAGCGCTTCAACCTTTTTGTTTACGTCCATTGTTCTTTCCTTTTGATTTTGAGGATTTTGGATAGACAACCGGTTTTGTCTTAAATGCATAAATGACCATTGCAATGCCCGCAATTATCATTGCAAGGCAGAAAATCTGCCCCATGGATATGTTCAGGAATGATTTGAACAGTGCGGTGGGCTCAGTCTCCTTGCCAAGGGCGATTATGAATCCCAGCTGGCTGTCAGGCTCGCGGAAATACTCTATGACAAAGCGCGCGAGACCATAACCTATAAAGTAAGAGCCGCTGATTATTCCGGGTCCGTTCTTTGTGCTTCGTCTTGCAGCAAGGGGTCTGATGATGAACCAGAGCACCAGCCAGAGGAGAACTCCCTCGAAAAGGGCCTCATACAGTTGTGACGGGTGACGTGGAAGATTGATGTAAGAGCCGGATGTGTAGCTCATTCCGATCTGGTCCGCAATCTGTCTGACCCATTCTATGTCGGTGGAGAAGGCCGGGGCGTCAGGGAACACAATTCCGAAGCTCTTGGTGGTGACGCGGCCCCAAAGTTCACCGTTTATGAAATTTCCAAGTCTTCCGAATGTATATCCGAGAGGAATTGCGGCAATAACATGGTCTGCGACATCCATAAGCCTGTATTTGTATTTTCTTGCAAACAGCCAGCCTCCGAAGACGCATCCCACGACACCACCGTGATAGCTCATTCCGGGAAGACCGACGAACTGTCCGTTCCTGAATGGCCAGAATATCATCCACGGATGTGTCCAGTAATACCAGGATCCGTCATAGAAGAGTGTTGAGAAGACCCTTGCCCCTATGATAAGGAAACCGATTCCATAGCAGAACAGGGACAACGAGTCATCGGCTGACATCCGGTTCAGCTCTCCATGGTTGCACTGATACCTGAAAAGGATATATGTGATGGAAAATGCCACGATGTACATGAGGGCATACCATCTGACAGGCAAAAACGGAACCACGAAAGGTGAGATCCAGCTTGGAAAATCTATGTACATCTGCATGGATGAATAATATCACACTTAGAGGACTTTCAAAACTCTCTTCACAAATACCGGAACGCCTTTCCGGCTGCTGCTCCTCTTTATGTTTTTTTTGTGTGGTTCAATCATTTGAAAGACGAGAGGGACAAAAAGTAGTATATTTGCAGGTATGAAGAAACTTATTTTTTCGTTAATCATCCTGACGCTTTTCGCAGGGCTTCTTTTTGCAAACGGCTCTCCTGAGGAGCAGAGATTCTTTGAGAACCTCATGAAAAGTTCCCAACCGGTATACACTAACAGCTCCTCTTCAAGAGGATCTTCTTCAACCGGTTCTGAGATAATCTCAAGGGATATGGCCACACTGGAGAGACTTTATCAGTATGTGGATCAGAACTTCCTCTACGACATTGACTATGATGCCGTCTATGAGGCAATGGCCACGGCTCTCTTTGATGCACTTGGTGATAAATACACATACTATGTAAAGGCCGAGGAATCCGATGACTATGCGGAGGAGGTCTCCGGTGTATATGGAGGTCTTGGTATTTATTTCTCAAAGACATATGTGGACTATCAGGATCCGAATGACGAGAGCACCATCTATGCCCTGATCACACAGGTATTCCCGAACACTCCAAGCTCGAAGGCCGGTTTGAAGGCCGGAGACTACATCATTGCAATAGATGATGAGCCGGTCAACGAGAAAGAGGCCACCGAATGCGCCAAGATGATGAAGGGCACTCCCGGAACATCCGTAAGCTTGACCATCAAGAGAGGGGACTCAACCTTCACTTTGTCAATCACAAGGGAGATCATCACCGTTCCGACCGTGGAGTATGAGATGATTGAGGGATCAACAACCGCTTACCTGAGGATCCTTGAGTTCTCCACAAGCACATACAATGCAATCAGTGATGCACTTAAGGATCTATCTTCCCAGGGCATGCAGAAACTGATAATCGACCTCAGGGACAACCCCGGAGGAGATGTTGATGTGACTCTCGGTATTGCCGACATGTTCATCAGCAACTCGCAGCTCCTTTCCATATCTTATAAGGATACATCCAGGAACGTCACATATGTGGCAAACAACAATGTGTCGGTCTCTCCAGATGTAGAGGTTGCCATTCTTGTTAATGGCGGAACAGCAAGCTCCGCGGAGATCTTCTCTGCAGCAATGAAAGACAATGAGCGTGCAGTCCTGTTCGGAACACAGACATACGGAAAGGGTGTCATGCAGGTGATCTCTTCATTCGGTACCGGATATACCTCAATCACCACTGCAAGCTTTGTCGGCCCTGCAGGAAAGACAATCCATGGCGAAGGTGTTGAGCCTGACTACATTATAGAGGAACTCACTGTCTCCGACGATGAACTTGAGGCCTACACAGAGCTCATCAACAGCAAGGCGGTTGAGCAGTTCGTGGACCAGAATCCTGATTACACCACGGAAAACATCTCAAAGTTTGCTGCCGAGCATGCTGACAGCGGAATCAGGGAAGAGGTTCTTCTTCTCGTGGCAAGAAACGAGTATCTCCTCAGGATGACATATGACGAGAGACCTCTTGCCGATATCGTATATGATACTGTCTGCAAGAACGCTTTCGAGTATCTGCAGGATCATGAGAACAACTACGATGCCAGCCCTGCATCTGCCTCAGGCACAAATAAGAAAGTAGTGAATTTCTAGTTTTCAATAGTATCTTTTTCATGAGGAACCTGCCTTCGGGCAGGTTCTTCCGTTATAAGAAGATAAAGGGGCTAAACATGATTAGTGGGTATTTTTTACACACACTATTGCACAAGTTATGCACAAGGTCTGACATAGTGTTGTTAAAGGCCTTACAGGAAGGGCTTCAGGTAACCTTCCCAACTTGGCACTAATCATGTGAGTAGTAGATTTTAATTGCTTTGCATGTAAAGAGTTATTGTGTGATAATAATGGTGATATATGTTAAAAAGTTATATAGGTTTTATGGGTGTTCTGTAGTGTCGGTTTTTTGACAATTGACTAAAAAGTGTTTAAGTTATGCACAATTTACTAACAGGAAGATTCAAGTATTGTCTGGACTGCTCCGATGGCGTAAATCGAGGCTGTCTCACATCTTAGTATATTGGTCTTGAGCAGTATTGCCTTGAAGCCCGCATCCAGCAGGCTCATGCACTCATCTTCCTCGAGTCCGCCTTCCGGTCCAACCACCAGTGCGGTGCATCCTTTGAAGCCGCTTACGCATGAAAGAAGGTCCGACTGATTCTCTGAGAGCCTTGTCTGGTGAAGCACAAGTCCCAGTGTCTCCATGCCGCAGCTTCTTGATCTGAGGTCATCCGTAATCTCGCTGATGTCAATCACACCATGCACTTTTGTGGGAACCATTGACCCACTCTGCTGGATGGCCTCTGTGACAAGCGCATCATAACGGCTAAGCCTTGATGTCTCTTTTCCTTCCAGATTGGCCACGCAGTTTCTGCTTCTCACAAGAACAATGTCCCTGACACCTGCCTCTGTTGCCTTCTTTATTATGTCATCCGCCTTTCTTCCTTTTGGGAGACACTGATAAAGGATGATGGGTTTCAGGGGATTCTCCTCAGGAAGGGCATCGGTCTTGCTTTGTGCCTCCTGCGTCTGTCTTGCACTGAGAGTGCAGCTGTTCTTATGGATTGAGATTATTCTCAGATCCCACAGTTTCCCGTCACGGTCTCTGCCCATTATCTCCTGTCCCTCTTTGAGCCTGAGGGCGTGAATGATGTAATTGAAGTCCTTTCCGGACAACTCCAACGTGGGCTCACCTTTGAATGATGGTGGTAGCAGAAACAGACGCATACAAAGATTATGAAAGATATTGTAAAATAAAACAATCAGAATGAAATGATCATCAGGAGGCTTTTATGAGAATCCCGCTGCCGGAATATCCGCGTCCTCAGCTGAGAAGAGACAGTTACCTTTGCCTGAACGGGGAATGGAATCTCAGGTTCCTCTCTGATGGGGACAAGGCAGATGACTACAGGATCATTGTTCCTTATTCTCCTGAATCTGAATTCAGCGGGGTGAACAGAACCTTGCAGCATTATGAGACAATGCTGTACAGCACCCATGTGGATTTTCCTTGTGAAGATATTTCTGACAGCAGACTGCTCCTTCATTTCGGGGCGGTCGACTACAGAGCAATAGTGTTTATCGACAAGAAGCAGGTTCTGGAGCATGTCGGAGGCTATCTTCCGTTTTCTGTCGAAGTTGACCGCTGCTCGTTTGACCTTGATGTCAGCGTGCAGGATCCGGGAGACTCTGAAGAGATATCCAGAGGAAAGCAGAGTTCGGAGCCTGGAGGAATCTGGTACCCCAAGACAAGCGGAATCTGGCAGACTGTCTGGATGGAGAAGGTCCCTAAGACATATATAAAGGACATTGAGATGTTGCCTGATCTCAAGGGGTTCTTCATCACGGTGAAGCTGAATGACAACAGCCATGGAAATGCAGTGTTGTCTTTGGACGGCAGGGACCATAAGATTATCACCGGAGAGAAGACATATATCAGCATAGATAATCCTAGGCTCTGGTCTCCCGAGGATCCTTATCTATATTTCTTTGACATCAGGTCAGGTGAGGACCTTGTTCATGCCTACATCGGCCTAAGGACTTTTGGAGTGGGACCGGATGACAAGGGAAACAATGTCCTTCTTCTGAATGGAAAGCCATATTATCACCATGGACTTCTTGATCAGGGCTATTATAAGGGCGGTTACTATACTCCGGCATCTGACAATGATTTCATAAATGACATCACACGCATGAAGAGCATGGGGTTCAACACACTGAGAAAGCACATCAAGGTTGAGCCTCTCAGATGGTACTGGCACTGTGACAGGTTGGGGATGCTTGTCTGGCAGGACATGGTCTCAGGAGGAGGGAGATACAAACTCTCCGTCATTAGCGCACCTCTTCTTGTAGGGTCGTTTCTCAAAGACGACAGGTATGACAAGTTTGCTAGGATGGATGAGAATGCGCGTAAGGTATGGGAAGAGGAAGCTTACGGCACTGTTCATACACTGTACAACTGCACATGCATCTGTATGTGGGTTCCGTTCAATGAGGGATGGGGACAGTTTG
>JAFZUN010000295.1 GCA_017618315.1 Spirochaetales bacterium | reverse complement strand
TATGGCCGAAGTGGTTGAGTTTCCGTATCCATTGCGCAGTATGATTCCGGAAGTCGATGTAACATACGGATAGAACCACATCATATAGAGGAGATGAATGAGACTCCAGAAAATTACATGTTTGGTGACTATCTTCTTCAAGTCAAAGCCCTTGACTTTCTGCAGCCCAGGTTCCGCCTTGACTGAGTGACCTGGCTCCGGAAGGAACAGGATGACCAAAATAAGTACCGGAATAACTGCCAGATAGACCATGAATGGTACTCTCCAGCTGAAATTACACAGTATTCCGCCCAGGAGCTGGAATATAATGGCACCCACATTGGTCGATATACTGGACCTGCTGTACTGTTTTGCAATCTCATCTCCCTTGAAAACAGAAAGGGTCACAGTGGTCGAAACAGGAGTCATCAAGCCATGACCGATTCCGAGAATCGCACGACCGAGAAGAATCTGCTGAATGCTTGTCGCAAAGTACGGCAGAAATCCGCCAATCAAGGTAACTGACAGACCGGAAATCGCCAATGTCCTGAACCCGACCTTCCTTCCGGCAATCAGACCGGAAATGATTGTCAACGGAACACCTGTCAAAGTGGAAAGAGTTGCGATAGCAGCAATCTGCTCTGCTGTTGCAGTCGGGAAATGCTGCCCTATTGTTGCCAAGGCAGGAGATGTGGCGCTTGCAGCCAAACCCAGAAAAGCCATGGCGCAAAGTGCAATTATCGCCTTTATGTTCGGATTTCTTTCTTTTGTCATTTTTCTAATCCTCCTTGAGTGGTCTGTCTAGATCCTGACTCAACATTTCAGGATCAAGTGTGTGTTTGCCATGTCCTCTGGTGACCCAGAGAAACTCCGCCACAAGGTTGCCTGCGGCAGCAAACAGGAAATAGAAAATCATGTATTGCCAGACAGGCCTGAATGAATACAGCAGTCCGCATGGGATGAACAGAACTGCAGAAGCAGCAGCGAATGCCGGACAGAATCCTTTGCGAATTCCTATCGGGATTCCCCATGCAAGAAGATATACCGGAAGAATAATCAGAAGGAACCAGTTCCCGAGATTCGTCTTAACAGGAATCAGGGAGATAAGGGGAACAATCAGATACACCACCAAAGAGATGGCAGCATATCTGATTATGTCTTTCCTTCCGATATTCTTTAGCCGGAAAAACCGAAGAAACTTCTCTTTCATTCAAGTGCCGCCTTATCAGACATTATGGCAGGCCACAAAGTGGTTCGGCATACGCTCCGTAAGATCGGGCATCTTCTCCTTACACTTGTCAGTGGCATACGGACACCTCGGATGGAAAGGACATCCTGAAGGTGCATGGATGGGGCTTGGAACCTCTCCCTCAAGCGGAAGGCGCTGCCTCTTCTGCTCCTCGTAGTAGTCCGTAATAGGAACTGCGGAAAGAAGTGCCTTTGTATACGGATGGATTGAGTGGGCATAAATCTCATCGGAATCCATGGTCTCAACAATATGACCAAGATACATGACGGCGATGTTATCCGCAATGTTCCTGACAACGGCAAGATCATGGGCAATGAACAGGTATGACAGACCAAGCTGCTTCTGAAGATTCTTCAAAAGGTTTATTACCTGAGCCTGAATACTGACATCAAGTGCGGAAACCGGCTCGTCACAGATGATCAGGTCTGGGTTGCAGGCAAGAGCCCTTGCAATTCCAAGTCTCTGCCTCTGTCCGCCTGAAAGCTCATGCGGGAACCTGTCCATCATGATCGGGTCAAGACCAACGGATATCATCAGCTCTGAGATCCTTTTCTCAATCTCAGTGGCTCCATGCGGCTTCATGTCACACACAATGGCCTCTTTGAGAATTGACTTGAGGCTCTGACGAGGATCAAGAGAGCTGTACGGATCCTGGAAAATCATCTGTATGTCACGCCTGATTGGAGACATCTCGCTTGCACTGTAGTTTGCAATATCCTTCCCGTTGTATACGATTTCTCCACCGGTCGGGTTGTAGATCCTAAGGACACATTTTCCCACAGTTGTTTTTCCACAGCCTGATTCACCGACAAGACCGAAGGTTTTACCCCTTTCAATCTCAAATGAGACACCATCTACTGCTTTGACATGACCTACGGTCTTTGCCAGAAGACCCTTGCGGATTGGGAAATGCATCTTAAGGTCTGTAACCTTGAGAATCAGATCTTTTTCATTTTTCGGCATTTTTCAAAATCTCCTCGATCCGCCAGCATGCGGCATAATGGTCGTTTGGTCCAATCTCCTGAAGTTCTGGCTTACCCTGCTTGCAGTCTTCGCAGGCATATGGGCAGCGCGGGAAGAAAGAACAGTACGGCGGCAACTCTGAAAGCCTTGGCGGCTGGCCGTCAATTGCAACAAGATCCTGGCTTCTTTCGGAATCAAGCCTTGGAACAGAGTTCAGAAGGCCCATTGTATACGGATGTCTGGCATGCATGAGGATGTCCTCACAAGTTCCTGACTCAATCACCTTTCCGGCATACATGACATAGACACGCTCTGCATATCTTGTCACAAGTCCCAGGTTGTGGGTGACCATCAGTATGGAAGTGCCGTATTCCTTGACCAATGACTTCAGAAGGTCCATGACCTGTGCCTGAGTGGTGACGTCAAGGGCCGTGGTGGGCTCATCAGCAATTATGAGCTTTGAACCGCATGCAACTGCAATTGCAATCAGGACTCTCTGGCGCATTCCACCGGACATCTGGAACGGATAGTTCTCCATTCTGGCCTCGGGATCAGGAATTCCAACAGCAGCAAGTGCCTTGACTCCCTCTGCCCACGCAGCCTTCTTGTCCAGGCCCTTGTGACACATGATAACTTCTGAAAGCTGGTTTCCGATCTTGTAAACGGGGTTCAGGCTTGTCATTGGCTCCTGGAATATCATAGCAATTCCACCACCTCTGATTGCCCTCATCTCCTCTGAGAACCTGTCGTATTTGAGAATGTCCTTTCCCTCAAAGAAGACTTCGCCGCCGACGATTTTTCCAGGAGGAGTCTGGATCAGCTGCATGACGGACATCTGTGTGACGGACTTTCCGCAACCGGATTCTCCGACAACAGCAATGACCTCGCCCCTCTTCACATAGTAGGAAACATCGTCAACAGCTTTGACCTCTCCTGCCTGTGTGAAGAAACTGGTCTTCAGGTTTTTTACTTCAAGTAGAATCTCTCTATTATCAGTCATTACAGCTTACCTCTCAGTTTCGGATCAAGGGCATCTCTCAGGCCATCGCCAAGCACGTTGAACGAGACAACGATAAGCATGATGCAGAAGCCGGGAATAAGGGCAACATTCGGATGTGTGGTCAGACAGCCGAATCCGTCGGAAACCATAAGACCCCAGGCAGACATCGGCTCGCTGAGACCAACACCAAGGTATGCAAGGCTGGACTCGACCATGATTGTAAGTCCAAGGCTCATGGTGAAGATGACAATCAGTGATGCAAAGCAGTTCGGAAGAAGATGCTTGAACATAATCTTGAAGGTCTTCTGTCCTACAAGCCTGCAAGCCACGATGTAATCGTTCTCCTTGATTGAAAGAACGTTACTGTAGGCCATTCTTATGTATCCGGGGATAGCTCCTATTCCAAGGACAATGGCAATTGCAAAAATGTTGGATCCCAGAATAACTGCCAAGGTCATTGAAAGGATCAACGGCGGGATGGACAGCTGGATATCAACATATCTCATGATTATCTTTCCGATCCAACCTTCCTTGTACCCGGCTATGATTCCAAGGGTACTTCCGACAATTGCCGCCCACAGGGCAGAAAGAAGTGAACATGTCAGAGATGTCCTGGATCCGTAGATTATACGGCTGAAAAGGTCTCTTCCGTACTTGTCGGTTCCGAACAGATGTCCCTTTGTGAACATTTTGGCATATCTGTTCATTGTATCTACCTCTGTCGGGTCATGCGGAGCCAGAAGAGGTGCGAAAATCGCAACAAAGACGAACAGAACTGCAACACCCAGACAGAACTTGACAATCAGACCGCGTCCGAAGAACACACGGCAGAACTGCTGGAAGGACTGCTTTCTTTTGAGTTTTTTCTCTGCGCTATCCATGTCTTACCCCCTTGCCTCTCTGATTCTCGGATCAATGTAACCGTAGATGATATCCACCAGAAGGTTACTGAAGACCGCAAAGAACGAAATCAACAACACGCAACTCTGGAGAACCCAGTAGTCTCTGTTGTTGATTGCGCCCGTCATTGTGGTTCCCAGACCGGTGATTGTGAAGATGTTCTCAATCAGAACTGATCCGGCAACAATGCTTCTCAGGTTCATTCCAACAACTGTGACAACTGGAATAAGAGCATTCTTCAGTGCGTGCTTGTAGATGACTCTCTTCTCCGAAAGCCCGTTTGCACGTGCCGTGCGGATATAATCCTGAGAGATGACCTCAAGCATATTGGATCTGGTCTGTCTGCTGCATGATCCGATCATGTGGATACAGGAACAGAAGACAGGAAGGAATGCGGATCTAAGATATCCCGGGAAACTCACCGAAGGAAGGATGATGTTTCTCATGGGGAAGATTTTCAACTTAAAAGCGAACACATACATCAGGATCATGCCCAGCCAGAACTGAGGAGTTCCAATTCCCAGCGTTGTCAGCAAAGTGATTAACTGGTCTATGAACTTTCCTCTCTTTACGGCACTGATTATTCCGAATAAGACGCCTATCAATACTCCTATGATGAAGGCTGGAATACCGATTGCAAGGGTTCTTGGAAGACGATCCTTGAAAATCTGCGTGACAGGGCGGAATTCTATGAGTGAATCTCCGAAATCCCCATGGAATATACCACCTACCCATTTAATGTATTGGGTGGGTAAAGGATCGTTAAGGTTTTTCTCCTCCCTCAGTCTTTCAATGTCCTGGATATCCGCCTCAAGTCCGAGTGCAAGAATAACAGGATCACCGGGAAGAAGATGAATGATACTGAATACAAAAATAGAAACGACAAGTATAACAAGCAGAGCTGCAAGTACTCGTCGGATAATGTAACTGGCCATTTGTTAAACCCAAATAGTAGTCTGAAAGAAATCTGTATGAGGCTTGCGCCC
>JAFZUN010000294.1 GCA_017618315.1 Spirochaetales bacterium | reverse complement strand
CTTATTCCTAAGTAGGATACACCGTAAAAGCAAAAGATGTCAAAGAAAACTTACTTTTAGGTGCATTTTATGCTTTAATGTACGTATGTTCGACAAATACAAGCGATTTGACATGTCACGGAAGATCATGAGGATGCACCTCAGGCCGCTTATCTGGCTTCTCAGTCTTCCGGATCTGATAAAGCATAAGAACCATCTGGAGAAAATCGGCATGGACGGAATTAAACCGCCATACCTTCTTCTGTGCAACCACAATGCCTTCATGGACTTCAAGGTCGCCACAAAAGCCACCTGGCCTCACAGGGTCAACTATGTCGTGGCCATTGACGGATTCCTCAAGCGTGAATGGCTTTTAAGGTTCATCGGATGCATCTGCAAGCGAAAGTTCACGCGAGACGCCGCACTTGTGAAGCAGCTCAAGGCGGTGACGCAGCGTGGTGACATCGCAGCGATTTACCCTGAGGCCCGATATTCCCTCTGCGGCACAAATGCGGTTCTTCCGGCCTCTCTGGGAAAGCTTGCCAAGTATCTCAAGGTCCCTGTTGTGACGCTGGTCTGCCACGGACATCACATCAACTCCCCGTTCTGGAACCTTCATGACAGGAATGTCAAAGGAACGCAGGCCACCATGAAGTGCCTGTACACCACAGAGCAGCTAGAAAAAGCCACAGCGGATGAGATCTACAAACGGATCAATGAGGAATTTGTCTATGACGAGTACCGCTGGCAGGAGGAGAATAACATCCATGTCACCTATGGCGGCAGGGCCGAGGGACTACATAAGGTCCTGTACCAGTGCCCCAACTGCAGCACAGAGTACAAGATGAAAACACACGGAACTGTCCTGGAGTGCACGCACTGCGGCAAGATATGGAATTTTGATGAGCTCGGGCGCCTTTCGGCAACTGACGGCAAAACAGAGTTCTCCCATATCCCGGACTGGTACGAGTGGGAGAGATCAAACGTCAAAAAAGAGGTCGAGGCCGGCACATACAGCTTTGAGTGCAATGCTCATGTGGACATGATGCCAAAGGACCGGTACATACACATGGGCAAAGCAAAACTTGTGCATGACATGAGCGGATTTAGACTGACAGGGTGCTTTGAGGGCGAGTCTTATGACATCAAATGGCCGGCATCTGAACTCTATTCATGCCACATCGAGTATGAGTATCTGGGTAAGTTCGGTGACTGTGTGGACCTGAACACCCTGGACAATACCTACTATATTTATCCTGAGGACTGTGATTTCTCAGTGACCAAGTTTGCGCTGGCAACTGAGGAGCTCTATCAGCACAACAACAACGGAAGTGTAGGCTGACATCACTTTTTTGATGACACATGTGGCATTTTTGTCAGAAATGTTTTATTCTCTGCCCGTATGAAGAAACTCAAAGAGACCATTAGAAGAATACCAAGATACGGGTGGATTGCCGCTGCAGCCATCTTTTCCTTCAACTATGCTCTTTATCTTCTCGGACCGCTGCTTGCCAGATGGCTTGGCACTGAAAGCTGGGCATTTGCACCAAAGATACCTTTCATAGATGACAGGTTCCAGCTGATTCCCGCCTTTGTGGTCATATATGTTGTCTCATATGTCGCCTGGATCATCGGAATATTGGCCGTGTCGCTGACGGACAAGAGGAACTTCATAAACTACACCATAGGCCTTGAGGCCTCAGTTCTGATCGGTTTCCTGCTGTTTGTATTCATGCCCACGACAATGGACAGGGTCACCGAGGGTCTGATTCAGAAAGTAAACGAACCCGGTGTCTTCAACTGGATGATGAAGTTCATATATATGTGTGACGGAGGAGAGACAGGCCGAGCCCTCTTCCCATCCTTCCACTGCCTTATGAGCATCTACTGCTATCTGGGAATCCGCAGGCAGAGCGAGATATCAAAAGGCTTCAAGGTTTACACCCTGGTGATGACACTCCTTGTCTGCCTCTCCACATTATTCACAAAGCAGCATTACTTCGTTGACGTCGTAGGCGGATTGGGAATTCCGGTCATCTGCTATGCAATTGTACACAAGCTTGATCCCGCAACCCGGTACTTCAAGGACAAGCTCTGATTCTTTTTTCACACAAACACTTGAGCGGATGGTAAACTGGACTCAGGGAGATGAAAGATGAGAAGAATCCTGATTGCAGCAGCCATAGCATTATTTGCGTTCTTTGCCATATCATGCGCCACCGAGGCAGACCCCACAGGACTGAAGGGTGTCTGGAAGGCAAGTGACGATGACTACAGCTATACATTCACCTTCACTGCCGACGGCCATTATGCCAGCGAGGTCTATTACCTGGAATATCTGGAGTATGCAGAATTCGGTACCTTCGAGGCCGACGAGTCCTACATTTACACAGATGATTACGACTATCCCTTCATTTGGGACGGGAGCAACCTTGTCATCGATTATTATGGAAATGAACTCGTCTTCAAGAGGACATCAAAAACAGCGCGCAACAACACATCAGCAGGAAAGCTCTGCGGGGTCTGGAGAGGTCAGGCAGGAGTGGCAGGCTTCACCAAGGGCGGCACATTCGCATCCATGGGGTTTTGCACTAACATCGATGATTACCATGCGGACAACACGGTCCTGAACATAGGCGGAACTGAGAATGATTACCTGATCCTGAACAGCAAGCTCTACATCAGGGACGAGGATGACATTTTCGGATCCAACTACACCGTCGTCTTTGACAGGGAGACTTCTGACGGAGAGGACCAGACATCCAGGGATATACTGACCCTGAACAATCCTTGGCACCTCACTGACATGGGTGAGGGCACGAACCACTACATCTACAACTTCAGTTCATCCGGAAGCTACACGATGGAGTACTACTACGAATATGACACTGACCGCTCAAAATCAAGCGGGACATACAGGTACAGCGGACACACGATTGAGCTCTCTGATGACGGGGATCTTGCCTACATGATCGTCGATCTCAGGCCGTTCATGTTCAGCATCTGATCAATAAAGATTTATTTATAGCTATGTACTCCGGGCAGGAGAGTGTTAACGCCAACATAGGTGAACAGGACACAGATGAAGCCTATCACCGCAAACACAGCCGCGCTCTTTCCCTTGTAGCCGCGTCGGATGCGCAGGTGCAGGTACGTGGCATAGATTATCCACGTGACAAGTGACCAGGTCTCCTTCGGATCCCACGACCAGTAGCTTCCCCAGGCACGCTCCGCCCAGATGGCACCGGTGATGATGGTGAAAGTCAGAAACAGAATTCCCGGGGCAACGCTTCGGTATTCTATAAGATCAAGCTTCTCCTTGTCCGGAATGTGCTGGTCCAGAAAACCATGTGCCTTGAGCCTGTCCCTCAGCAGGAAGATAATGCCGACCACAAACGAGACACCGAAAGCGCCATAGGCGATGATGGCCGTTGAAACATGGAAGCCAAGCCAGTTCGACCTCAGTGCGGGCATGAGCTCACGCACTTCCCTGCTCTGCATGGCGGCATAACCTATCATCAGGAACACCACAGGCGAGATGAACGCACCCATGACATAGAAACGGAAGCGAATGATGAAGACCAAGCTCAGAAGACAGAGTCCCCATGCAAATGAGGTGGCGAACTCATACTGGTTGGTCAGCGGCAGACGCCCTGCCCCTATTCCGCGGCATACGATCGCGACGGTATGGAGCACAAATCCGAAGACCTGAATTCCGAAGGCTACCTTTGAAACAATGTCCTTCTTTGAAGCAACATAGATGAAATATGCTATCATTGCCACAAAATAAGAAATCATTACAATTGTGAATAAGGTATTCTCAACTTGAAGCATCCTCTCCCCCTGTCTGCTTGTCGGTTACTTTCCTGGGTCTCACATACAGGCTTACAATCAGTCCTATAAGAATGATGATTCCGCCCGTAAAGGCAAGTGCCGTAAATGAGTCCTTCTTGATCTGGATCAGCGTGTAGCTCTGCGGTTCCGAGAAATGCACGCTATAGTCGTCAATTGTAAGAACCTCACCTGAAAACAGGACATTCATGCCGAGTATCTGCCCCTGATAATAGACTGAATACAGGTACCCGGGGTTATTCAGCTTGCCGGAGGCTGTTGCAGGTCCGTAGCCTGAGACAAGGACATAATCCGGATAGAAAGCGTTGAAGTAGATGACAAGATCAGGTTTGTCCGTCACAACAAGGTAATCCCCCGCACAGACTATGGTGTCCTGAAGGGCCTCACCTCCCTTGTCAACCGTAACCCTTGCGGCCCAGCCTGTTGAGTTCTGGTAAAACCTCAGGCCATATATGTCAGCAGGATGGTTGACGCTGACAGAGGCACTTTTTCCTGATGAGCCGCTTGCAATATCGTAGACTGTGATCTCTGAGGTGTACTGCTCAACGGTGTCATCATCCCTGAGGTCTATCCTGAAATCATTGATAGTCAGAATAAGGCCTGTGTCCCCTATTGCCATTGTCTGGCCGGGAACACCATAGGCCACATATTCCTTATGGGTGAACTGCCCAAGGCCGAAGCCCAGAATCAGAAGCAGGACCCCAACATGGGTTATCCATGCTCCCCAGATTCCCAGGCGCTCTCTCAGTGTGCCTCCATTTCTTGTACGCTTCACCAGACCAGGAAGCCTGATTATGTTGCAGAACAGCAGGTTGATGCACAAAAAAGCCGTTATCAGGATGAAATACCAGCTGTGGAAGGCATCGTCCAGATGCAGGGCAATAATCAGTGCCGCGGTCCGTTCAGAGTAACGCGCTGCATACCATGAGTAGCTCTGGTTCTGGGTCACAAGGCTTCCGATGGAGCACATGATGGCCAGAATCACCAGAAGGATTATGGCAAATCTCATTGAGGATATGAATCTTAAAAACCTCTTGCCGGCAGACATCAGTTCAGGAGAGCCATGGCCTCATCTATGCGCAGCTCAGAGACTTCAAGACAGTGGGCAGAAAGCTCTGAGTTGTGCGCGCCTTCAGAGTTCTCGACATAGCAGAAGTCAAAGAACCACTGGGCCTCACGGTAGAGCTTACGCACCAGATCAAGATCAGCCTCCGACATCTTGCCTCCGGCAACCGCTGCGGCAAGGGCATTCTTGAGGTTGGAGAGTTTGTTTCCCACCTCTGTCTCCCTGTCTGTTATGCGATCCTGGATCCTCTTGACCATGGCCACCATATCGGTGTCTCCGTGGCACTTGACACAGGTAGAGAGGATGGTCTTGCTTTCAAGTGGGCTCTCCAGATAATGACTGTGGTAAACGGTTCCGTCATCCGCCATCTCAATTGCCATATGGCAGTCAGCGCAGTTCAGGAGGTTGGCATGCTTGCCCTGCAGGTAAGTCTCCATCTCGGGATGCTGGGCCTTGAGGAGCTTTGCTCCCGTGCTGGGCTGGATCCAGTCATAGAAGCCGGTTGAGCCGTCAGGCATGACCATGCTGTCATAATATTCGAGTATCGCCTCAGGAGTCATGGTGGCCACACTTGAATACGGCATCATGGTCTCCTTGTCGGTCGGTGTGAAGTAGTACTCGATATGACACTGTCCGCATGAAAGCGTGGAGCTGTCTATGGTTGACATGTTGTCCCCAAGGGCCTTGGCGACATAGGAATGTGTAATGACAATCTCGCCGCCGTTGCGCGACTTGGTCTCGTGGCATTCGTAGCAGCTGATGTTCTTAGACATGGTGGCGTAGACCTCGTTGAAGTCAAGCGTATAGGCGCTGACCCCGAGATCATTGACCAGCTTCGTGTAATCAGGAGTCTTACAGGTCAGGCAATTCGCAAGTGCATGCGGGCGTGCAGTTGCAGCCACATCCTCAAGAGTGTACTCATGGCCTCTTGCACTTCCGTATTCTTTGGCAAATCCAAATCCCTCATAGATGTTCACCAGATAGGGATCCTGTTCCAGATAATCGGTGATGTAGCTGTTTTCACTGTTCGCATGCATGCTGGACGAGACATATGGAATCGAAGTATCGAATGTGATGTCTTCTCTTGTCAGCGGGCCAAGATTGCCACGGTTCTTAAGATGATACATGATGTCATCTCCGAAGAATCCGCCAATCAGGACAACAGCGACAACAATGATGACTATGGCGATTATCAGCTTGATTATCTTATTCTTCTCCATGCTCAAGCCTCCTTACCTGCCGCAGATCCAAGCGGTGGCAGAATCACCTTTGCAGGACACTTTTCGGCGCATTTGCCGCACTGTGTGCACTTGGAGTAATCCACACGTGCCAGGCTGTTCTCCACATGAATGGCATCAAACTCGCACTGGCGTGTGCAGAGCATGCATCCGATACATCCTGCCGAGCAGACTTTCTTGACCTGCGGTCCCCTATCCTTGTTGGAGCACTGCACCGCAACGAAGTTATCTGCGGGAATCAGCTCAATGAGGCCTCTGGGACATGCCTTGGCGCACAGTCCGCATCCGACGCACTTAGAACGGTTGACGGAGGCCACCCCGTTCTTGACGGTGATGGCATCCTGCGGACAGACAGCTGCACAGGAACCGAGACCAAGACAGCCGTACTCACAGTCCGTCACGCTTATTCCGCAAAGGACAGCACTGCGGCAATCCCTGACGCCGATATAGTTGGCCTGGTCGCGTGTGACATCACACGAGCCCTTGCACTTGATGAATGCGACCTTCTGCTCAACAGCATCGGCATCAACACCTATCACGCTTCCGATCTTCTTTGCTACGGCAGCACCGCCTACAGGACATCCGTTGGCAGGTGCCTCGCCCTTGGCTATTGCAGCAGCCATGGCATCGCATCCGGCATAACCGCAGGCTCCGCAGTTGTTACCGGGAAGGCATTCGCGTACGGCGGACTCGCGTTCATCAATCTCCACGTGGAATTTCTTTCCAGTGTAGACAAGGGCAATTCCGACAATCACTCCGACGACTGTGATGACGGCGGTGGTTATAAGTATTGTAGCCATCTCTGCCCCCTTAGAAACTCAATCCGCCAAAGCCCATGAAGGCAATGGACATCAATGCCGCCGAAATAAGGACAATCGGAGCTCCTCTGAGCGGAGCAGGAAGGTCCTCTTCCCTGATTCTGACACGGACACTTGCGAGAAGCACAATGGCGATTGTGAATCCCACTGCGGTACCGAAACCGGCGAGAACACTCTCGATGAAGTTGTAATCGTTCTGGACGTTGGTCAGAGCCACACCCAGGACGGCACAGTTAGTTGTGATCAGCGGAAGGAAGATTCCCAGCGCCTTGTAGACTCCGGGGGAGGTCTTCTTCAGGAACATCTCAACAATCTGGACCAGTGCGGCAATGACAAGGATGAAGACGATGGTCTTCATGAAGTCAAGTCCGAACGGCTTGAGAATGAAGGTATAAAGCAGATTGGCAACCGCTGATGCGATAGTGATGACGAAAATGACCGCCATGCCCAAGCTGGCCGATGCCTTCATCTGCTTAGACACACCAAGGAACGAGCAGATTCCCAAGAACTGGTTGAGGACGACGTTGTTGATCAGCGCTCCGCCTACAATGATAAGTATCAGACTCTTCATTTGGACGCCTCCTCTGCACTCTTGCAAGACGCAGTGCACTTTGCACAGCATCCGTCACAACCGTCGACAAGCTTTCTCTGCCTTGTCTTGATTCCTATGGCATTCATGATGATTATGAACAGCGCAATAACCAGGAAGGCTCCAGGTGGCTGAACGAAGATTCCCATCGGCTCCCAGCTTGCGGGAAGAACCCTCACGCCGAAGGCCGAGCCGTTGCCAAGAACCTCTCTGACAAGACCTGCCAGGGTCAGCGCCACAGTGAATCCAAGACCCATTCCTATTCCGTCCATGACAGACAGAAGCGGGGTGTTCTTGTTGGCGTAGGCCTCCGCACGTCCAAGGATAATGCAGTTGACGACGATTAACGGGATGTAGATTCCCAGTGCCTCATAAACCGAAGGCAGATAGGCCTCTATCAGAAGCTCCGTGACCGTGACAAGGGATGCGACAATGACAATGTAGGACGGCAGTCTGATCTCATCCGGGATGACCTTGCGCAGAAGCGAGATCACCAGGTTGGAGAGAATCAGAACTGCAGTGGTGCTCAGTCCCATTCCAATACCGTTGAAGGCGCGGGTGGAGACTGCCAGCGTGGGACACATGCCCAGCATCAGCACCAAGGTGGGGTTTTCCTTAATGAGACCGTTGTACAGTCTTTCAACGTATTTGTTCATCACTGCACCCCCTTTGCGTTGTTGAAGAAGTCCAACGCGGCGTTCACCGCATTCACTATGGCCTTTGACGTCACCGTTGCACCTGAGATGCAGTCGATTCCGTTTGAGGCCTCAGCTGCACCTGTAAGCAGTTTGAAGCTTGTGACGGCACGTCCATTGAACTGATCCTTGAATGAGGCATCTGCTGCGAGCATTCCCTTACCCGGAGTCTCATGAAGCTCCGTGAATGCAATTGAGTTCACAACACCGTCAGCAGAGATTCCGACAGAGATCGTGATGTTGCCGTCATAGCCCTCGGACGATGTCGTCGAGATTGCATAACCGACTGTCTTTCCAGTCTCATCCATTCCTATGACAGCCTCGTTGATCATTGTTCTTCCGAAGCTTGTGCCATAGATCTTTCCGTAGATGTCAGGAGCCTGGATTGCCCTGAATGACACGGCCTGCGGGACAACCGCCTGGTATGACTGCCATGCCGCCTTCTCCTTCTGCTCCCTGATGTTCTCCTCTGTCAGCTTGTAGACACCGCCTAGGGCAGCACCTGCAAGAAGCGTGATGAGTGCGATGACCAGGACGGATTTGGGAATCCGCTTGGAGAACGGGACCTTCGGCTGTCCGCTCTGACGTGCAAGAGCTTTCTTGCGATATGCGAACGGCTTCGGAAGGATGTACATGTCAATGAGAGGTGTGAAGAGGTTACCCATCAGAATGGCATAGCTGAATGAGTCAGCCGATGATCCGAATATGCGGAAAAGGCCTCCGAGCACACCGATGATCAGACCATAGATCATCTGTCCCAGTTTGCTGACCGGTGATGTCACATAGTCGGTTGCCATGAAGAAGGCACCCATCACAACTCCTCCGCCGCAGATGTTCGCCGCAAGGAACACAGGGTCAAAGCCCTGGCCACCGAAAAGCGCCACGAACAATGTGAAGCCTCCGAGGACCGAGAAGCAGATTTCACCGTGGATTATGTCAAATGCCCAAAGGATAAGTCCTCCAAGCAGCAGGGCCGCAATTGAGCTTCCAATAACTGCATTGGATGTTCCCAGGAACATTGATGTGACGTTGACAGCCCTTCCGGCAAGAAGCTCTGCAACCGGGGTTGCCGATGAAACCATGTCAACCTTGAACACGGTCATTGAGTTGCTGAACGAGATCAGGAGGAAACATCTTCCTGCAAGAGCCGGGTTGATGAAGTTCTTTCCCAGACCTCCGAAACAGCACTTGACCACCAGTATGGCAAAGATCGAACCGATTACCGGCGCGTACAGCGGGGTATCCGGAGAGAGAGACAGAGCCAGAAGAAGGCCTGTCACCGCTGCGCTGCCGTCAAGATAGCTCTTTCCCTTTTTGCAGAGGATGTCGAACAGGGCCTCTGTTCCGACTGCGGCCACAACTGAAAGCAGGATGACCAGGAATGCATGAAGCCCGTGTACCACCACACCAACGATTGTCGCGGGCATGAGAGAGAGGAACACGATTCCCATTATGTAACGTGTGGACCACCTGTCCCTTACGTGTGGGCCGGAGGAAATGTTAATCGCAGTATTCATTTTCCACCTCCTGCCGCCTGTTTTGCGCGTTTGATAGCCATGATCTCAGCCTTTGTCTGCTTGAATATCTGCGTCAGAGGTCTCTTGGCAGGGCAGACAAATGTGCAGCTGCCGCAGGAGATGCACTCCAGGCCGTAGAGCTTTTTCTCATAACGCTCAAGATCGCCCACATGCACGGCATCGGCCATGAGCTGGGGAAGAAGTCCCTGCGGACAAACGGTGGTGCACCTTCCGCAGTGCAGGCAGTTGGTCTGCTGGGCCTCTGCCTTCTCAACACCGTCCTCTGCAAGCAGCGTAACCGCGTTTGTGGTCTTGACAACCGGTACATCCAGGGTACTCATCGCGAATCCCATCATTGGCCCGCCGGAGAGCGCCTTCTTGAGGGTCACGCCTTCCTTAATGCCACCGCAGGCCTCAACTAACTCAGATACGCAAGTGCCGTTTCTCACAATGAAGTTTGCCGGATTCTTGACCGCGTCACCCGTGATTGTCAGAACATGGGTGAAAAGCGGTTCATTATAGGCCACAGCACGGCCAATGGCGTATATTGTC
Source organism: Spirochaetales bacterium (assembly GCA_017618315.1). Lineage (GTDB taxonomy): Bacteria > Spirochaetota > Spirochaetia > Sphaerochaetales > Sphaerochaetaceae > UBA9732. The sequence goes on along the minus strand of JAFZUN010000294.1, from coordinate 27,835 downwards.
CCGACGTTATCGACAATACATCCAACATCTGCAGGGAGCTTTGTCACGGGGAAATCCACCCCGGCCACAACCTGGATCAGGCTGCGCTCGCCTCCCTGTGGATACTTGGTCTTCAGGGGAAGGATCTTGATCCTGTTGTCAGCATGCCTTTTGTAGAGAGCCTCATTCATTGCGGCAATTGCCTCAGGCTTGTTGTCCTCTATTGCCACGACACCCCGGGCATTTGGGAAAAGCCTGAGCATGATCTCAAGGCCCTCAAGGATTCCCTCAGCCTCCGTGCGCATCATCTGGTCATTACATGTGATGTATGGCTCGCACTCGGCACCGTTAGCGATTATGAATCGGATTGCCGACGGATCCTTTGGCGCAAGCTTCACATGCGTCGGGAAGCCTGCTCCTCCAAGACCGATTATTCCGGCGGCCTTGACCTTGGCAATTATTTGCTCATTTGAGATAGAGCTCAGGTCCTGACGCTCTCCAATGCCCTCCACCATGTTGTACTGTCCGTCATTCTCAATGACAATGCAGTCAACCGATGCACCTGAGATTGTGCGGCGCTTCTCAATGCCCTTGACTTTTCCGGAGCACGAGGAGGCTATGTTGGATGATATGAAACCATCTGCCTCCGCAACTATCTGTCCTACCAGGACAACATCATCCTTCTTGACTGTAGGCTTTGCCGGTTTTCCTATTCCCTGTCCGAGAGGAAGGACAATGTCCCCCTTTGCATCGAACCTGGTAAGAGGAACCTGACGGCTCAGTTCCTTGCAGCCCTTCGGATGGACTCCTCCACGAAAGGTTACTTCCATGTCTGCCGACTCCTTTTGTGTATTCCGGGTCACAAATGACCCCATTAAACATTTTAACAGTCACTGATGGAAAATGGAATAACAATATCTCATTATTTTATATTCTAGAGTGCCAAACCACATGGAGGCACTTGTTCACCGCCACAATTGACAATTATCTGTCTTAAGGCTATATTTGCACTGTTGCATTTGCAATTGCCCAGATGGCGGAATTGGTAGACGCGCTTGGTTCAGGTCCAAGTTCCAGCAGTGGTGTGTGAGTTCGAGTCTCGTTCTGGGCAACACAAAATGACCAGTCTTCATGGCTGGTCATTTTTGTTATTTGAAGGCGAGACGAGAATCGAATCTTTGATTTGTATACTTAAATGCTTAGAATCCAGCTGAAAAGTATACGATGTTATCTTTTTTCCTTTGAAAACCGGCAAAAAGTAAACAGCAGGCAATGTCCACCTGTCGTGGCATCCGTAATCATTCTCAAATCCCACATTTTCGGGCAAGAACCTTTTTTATTTTGAAGGCGAGACTCATGTGTTAGAATCAACACATGGACAAGACAATACAGGAAAAGTTTTCTTTGGATCAGAAATCAATCGCACAGACGATTGAGCAGACTGAGCAGATCCTCTCAACGGCAAACATAGACAAGAATGATGCACTTAGGCTGAATCTGTTCCTAGAGGAGGTCATGCTCAAATACAGGGATGCTCTATCCGATGAAGCTCTGGCTTCACTGCGGTTTTCCAGCTTCTTCGGTTCGCTGCGGGTGTCATTGCGCATTCGCGGCAACAGCTTCAACCCATTTGAAGAAAAGGAGTCCGACATCTCGGTCATGGGTTCGCTTATGGCAAATTCCGAAACGCTGGACATGGCTTGGCGCTATAGGGGCGGAGCGAACCTCGTCACATTCACCGTGGCGAAAAAGCAGAAGATAAACCAGCTTCTGTCCATCCTGATCGGAATAGTCTCTGGCGTGGTCATAGCGTTTGCCGTCAAGACATTGTTCCCGGGCTCGGCGATGGATATCGCGACCAAAGTCATATATCCGGTAACTAATGCATTCACAGGGCTTCTGTGTGTCATGGCAACCCTGATGTGCTTCGGCTCCATCGCCCTGGGCATAGTACGGCTAGGAGACATATCCACCTTCAGCACAGTCGGCAAGAAGATGATCCATTCATTCCTGATGGTGGCGTTCATCCTCACGCTGATCAATACCGCGTGGCTAGTGCCGGGAATGAAATTCGGATTCTCAAATAAGATGGCGATTGATTTCTATGATTTCTGGAAAATCATCATAGACTTTGTGCCCAACAACATCCTTTCGCCCATTCTGGAGTTCAACTCAGTCCATATCGTCATCATAGGCGCCATGTTCGGAATTGCCATGCTTAAGATGGGACGGAAAGCCGACAGGCTGACAGAGATATTCGATGAGGCCAATACGGTGGCTGTTCTCTCCAACACATACCTCAACCGATTCATCCCCATCTATGTGGGACTCATGATATGCTCGCAGATCTTGTCCGATCAGCGCTCTCTGATCCAGAGTTATTCAAAGCTGATTCTGATTGTCGCTATCGGTGAAGCAGTCACCATAATTGTCTACACCCTGGTGGTCTGCCGCAGGCTGAAGGTGGGAATCCGCATCTTCATGCGCAAACTGCTTCCTGCGTTCATGATCTCCCTCTCGAGCGCAAGCGTCGGCGCGGCTTTCTCCACGACAATCGACACGATGATCGGAGACCTTGGCGTGGATGACAGCTTTGCGCCACTGGCATACAATCTGGGCGGCATCCTGTTCCGTCCCGGCTACTGCATTGTATTCACCGCATGCAGCCTCTTTACGGCGAATCTTGTTGGAATCGAGGTGACATGGGCATGGCTGTTGGCCGCGTTCCTGCTTTCGTTCATACTTTCCGTCGCCACTCCCCCGGTGATCGGAGGAACAACGGTGTGCTTCTCAATCCTGTTCTCGCAGCTTGGAATCAATGCGCAATCGCTCTCAATCATCATCTCAATCAATGCGGTTCTCGAATTCCTGACCGTTGCTGTGAACAACTACTGCCTGCAGTGCCAGATCACTCTGCTGGGCAATTCGCTGGGAAAAGTAAACCTGGAGCGTCTCAGACAACGGGTATAAAAAAGCAGGACCGTCGCTTCTATTCGACAGTCCTGTTATTTGTTATTTAGCTCGCACTAATCAGCTGTTTTTGCGGCCTTCTTTTTGGCTTCCAGCTTCTCTCTCACTGACGGCCAGAACAGGCTGGCAACAGCAATGACAAGAAGCAGGCAGGAGACAGGTCTTGTCAGGAATACCCAGAATCCCTTGTTCGTATAGGTAAGACCCATCCTGAGGTTTGTCTCAAGCATCGGACTCAGAATGAATCCGAGAAGGAACGGGGCTTTCGGAAGTCCTGCAAATGTGAAGAACACGTTCACCACGGCAAGAGCTATACAGACCATCAGAATAGTGTTGCTGTTGGAAAGCGAATAGGCTCCGGTGAAACTGAGAAGGACAACAGCGGAGAACAGGTAGTTATAAGGAACCGACAAAATCTTCGGAAAGGCCCTGAGACCGCCGAAACTCAGACACAAAGCCACAAATGCTCCGAGGAACATGGCTACATACAGGAGATATGCATGGACCGGAGATTTCTGAAGGAGCATTGGACCAGGCTCAAGACCGAACACGATAAGAGCACTGAGAATCAAAGTGGTCGGAGAGTCTCCGGGAATACCCAACGTGATCATAGGTACAACAGCACCGCCGATCGAGGCGTTGTTTGCGACCTCGGTCGCATAGACTCCCTCGGGGTTCCCATGTCCGAATGTCTCCGGATGCTTGGACGCGCTTCTAGCCATGGCATAGGACACCTGATTGGAAAGGCCTCCGCCCATTCCGGGAAGAAATCCTATCCAGAGACCGACAAAGAACGACCTTAAAATCAGAATCCTGTTCTCTATCAGTTCCTTGAATGAGACTCCAAGACCCCGGAGTTTGACTTTCGGTGACGGCGGATTCTGGTTCTTATGCTGGCCGTAGTTGACAACAACGGTTCCTAGTGCAAAGAGCCCCAGGATAAGTGCAGTGGTGTTGATTCCTCCAAGAAGAACCTTTATTCCGAAGCTGAAACGCTTTGCGCCATCAATCGGAGAGAATCCCACGCATGCGAAAAGCACTCCGAACAGTGCGGCGATCAGGCCATTCCACATATCGCCTTTTGAGATTGTGACGACAAGGACGATTGCACAGAAGCATAGACTGAATATCTCCCAAGGCCCCATCATCAGAGCAAGCTTTGAGATGAACGGGCTGAACAGCATTGCACAGGCCACGCTTCCGGTGGTGCCTATGAACGATGAGACTATTGCTATTCCCAACGCCTTTGTAGCCTGGCCGTTCTGAGTCATGGGGTAGCCGTCATAGGTTGTGGCGACTGCGGATGTGGTACCCGGAATTCCGATCAGAATTGACCCGAAGAGACCGCCTGATTCAGCTCCCGTGTAGATGTTGGCCAGAAAGATTATTCCCGAATAACTTGGAAGGACATAAGAGACAGGCAGGAACAGCGCCAGAGCCATACTGACGGACAGACCCGGAATTGCACCGAAGATTAGGCCAATGGCGTTTCCTCCGAAAGCAAGGAGGATATTGCCTGGAACAAAGATGTTGGCAAACACTTTTGAAAAAACTTCAGCAAACATTTCCAACCTCCTCAGAAAATGGCCTTGCGGATTGCTTTAATCCAGATTCCTTCAGGAAGTGAGATCTTCAGCACATATTTGAACATGATAAAGACTACAGCAACCACAGCAACCGAGAACACAATCACTTTCCATGTCTTGGGTTTCTTTTCATCAGCAAGAAGGATTGCAAGCGAAATAAGAAGAGCCGTGGAACAGATCACATAGCCCAGATATTTGATCAGAATTGCATATGCCAGCAGGATGGATGAGATAAGTATTATCCTAAGCCAGTCCTTCTTGCTTTTAACGAACTGTTTCGCTTTCTTATCCTTAGATGAGAAGAATTTTCCGATCCCGCAGAGGCACATGCAGACCCCCACAATGTACGGAAAGAACTTAGGCCCCGTATCCTCCGAGGCAACTGCAAACATTGTCTTGATGTTTGCGGCAACTATTATCACCACAACACCAAACAGAATGTAGAAAAGAGATAGATACCTGTCCTTATTCATTTGATGGTTCCATTTTGATTCATATAAAAAACAGCAGGCTCAGGCATGGGCCCAAGTCTGCTGCTTTGGTTGTTCTGCCTCAACGGGCTGCCTTGACTCCAAGGTCTTCACCGACTTCGTCGTAGACTTTGAAACAGGCCTCGTACAGCTCCTTGCTCTTCTCATAATCATATGGCTGTAGTGCAGATCCGTTTGCCCTCATGTACTCAATCAGCTCGGGATCACTGTAAACCTGTACCATCATCTCGTTGATCTGTTTGACTGTTGAATCAGGAACATTCTTGCCGCAGACCATCAGAACAGGGTCCTGACAGCGGAGTTCTGTGTATCCCAGCTGTGCCCATGTTCTCACATCCTTGTTGAAGTCAAGTCTCTCAAGCGGCTCGTCCGAAGCACAGAACAGGATGACATCTCCGCTCTCGGCATAGCTCTTTGCATTTGCAGCATCAAATGTGGTCACATCAATATGACCGCCGAGAAGTGAAGTGATGGCCTTTGCTGTCTTTCCTGCCTCAACCCACTTGAACTCAAGACCTGCAGCCTTGGCCCATTCAACCATCTTGTAATGGCTCCTTGATCCGATACTGGTTCCGAATGTGACCTCACCCGGATGCGCCTTGATGTAGTCGACCATCTCTTCATAGGTCTTGTACGGAGCATCGGATCTTGCAACGATGTAGTGGGCTGTGATTCTGTCAACATAGCATGCGATCTTGTAATCGGTCATCGGATTCTCGTTGACCTGGCCGCTGATGTATGTAGTGAAGAATGACGGGATGAAAAGTCCGAGATTCAGACCGTCCTCGTCATCATGGTAGACGGTATCGTATGCAACTGCTCCGCCGCCGTCACCCTGGTTCACAACGATGAAATTCTTGCCTGTGACGCGGTTTGCGACTTCAGCGAACTTCCTTGCCACAAGGTCAGTTCCTCCGCCTGGTGCTGCAGGAACAATGACGTTGACATTGCCGTCAGGCCATTTGGCTGTTTCAGTTTCTCCGGCACCCTGTGCAAAGATGCAACAGAGGGCTATTGCTGCAATGAATGCAACTGCAACTAGTTTCTTCATTTGGTTTTCTCCTTCGGTTTTGTGTCTCATAAAACCTTAAATCCATGGTAACACATCATCGGAGGAAAAGACAAAAATTATTTCAGTAAACTTAACAGATCAACGCTGAACCAGGCATCATCATCGGCATCGATGACGCGGATCCAAAGCTCGAATGTCTCTGGAACAACAACAAGCTGGTAGACAGTCAGGTCAAGCATGGCTCCGCCGTCCTCAAACAGTGTTGCAATGATATCCTGCATGACCGAAACATCAACTGAGCCCTTCTTGGAATCAAGGAGCTTGAGCAGGTTCTCGCGGCGGCTGATGGCATTCCAGCTATCCGCATCTGATGGAACCGGGAAATCCCACTCGGGATTCAGGAAGTAGTTTGTCGAGACAAGAAGCCCTTCAGGATTCTCGGACTCGCCATGTTTGACATCAATCGGGCACCATTCATATGAGACACCCTTCTGGCTGTCAGCCACATTGATGATGCTTGATGAGCTGCTGTTGGTGGTATTGAAGAAAAGATCAATGTCATTGAGGTCATCGGCATCGAACATGATGTCGAAGAGCATAGTGGTGCCGGTGAAGCGGTAATTGGGGGATTTGATGTTGGCGGAGGGCTTTCCGTTGTTCAGTTCCAGGAAGATTCCTGCCTCGTTGATGGCATTGACGGCGTAGATCTCGCCCACGTAGCCGATTGTGGCCGTGGCAAGCGCCCCGTCGGCGGGATGATAGACTGTGACCGCCACATCGTCTGCAATCTGGGAGAAGTAATCCGCATAGTCGTAGTTGCGCCCTATCACAAGGCTGCCGTCAGTGTAGTCTCCCCATGCCATTGCCACGCTGCAGTGCGGAAGTCCTCCGATTCTCTCCACGGCGTTGATCATGTGGATCTGGTCATATGTCAGACCGGAAGTCTCCGCGGCACCTTTCATGAACTCGCATATCCTGTACGGGGTCTGTGACTTCTGCTGCTCCACAATGGAATCTGTCTTGTCACTGTTTCCCTGATTGGCGGCAATGATTGTCTGAAGGAAATCATAGATGTCATGAAGCTCATCTTTCATGAGGTCACCGAACTGACGGCCCATCTCGTACCATGTGCCGTGAAGGTCAACCACACTTACAGGACCCACCTTGAATTTGGTTGCCTTTGATGTGTCCGCATTGTTTTTGCCTGTGGATGCGCAACTGACAAGAATTGCCAGTGCAATCATGACAGCCAGGACGGCTGAAAGTGTTCTTCTGGTCTTCATCATTTACCTCCGTTCACAACCAGCATGAGGTTGTTCAGGTTCAGCGAGTATGTGTATCTTGCCTCATCGGCTATGTTCATCATGAGTTTTATTCCTGAGATGTTGGGCCCTTTCTTCTTGAAGACATAATGCAGCGGATCAAATGCCCTGCAGTCATCGCGGAAACGGATGACCCACCGGTTATCCTTGTGCTGGATTCTGACGGACATGCTGTTCTTGCCCTTTGATGAGAAACCGTACCTGATTATGTTGCCTGCCATCTCCTCGACGCAGAGGGCTACATACTTTCCGGTCATCTCGGTCTGTCCGTGCTCTATGCAGAATCTCTCAGCCTCCTCCGCTGCCGGCGCCACCTCCTGGATTGTCTTGAGGTCGAACTCCAGCATGTTGTCAGGGCTGACACCGAAGCCTTTCTTGAAATCCAGGTATGTGTCCATGGCAAATGAGATGCGCTTTGCCCTCTTCCACTTAAGGACGCTGAAACCGAGTAGTGCCAGGGTTTCTCCTATGACAAAGTAGAACCAGACTCCCGTTGTTCCGAACGGGATGCTCAGGATCAGTGCAAACAGTGCAGGAACCAGAAGCCCTTCTGCAAGCGAGTAGTTCACTATGGCCTTGATCCTGTCAGAGCCCTGAAGATATCCCTTGAAGGCGTTGTTGATGCAGCACGGGATGAGACCAAGCGCATAAATCCTGAGTCCGGTTATGGCCATGGTCTTGGATTCCCCGCCGCCTTCCGTGAGGAAAAGATCCACAAGGAACGGCGAGCATGTCATAAGGAAGGCCCCCACAGCCAGTCCCATAATCACGCATCTTGGCATGAATGTCTTTAAAAGGACTTTCAGACCTGTCTTGTCCTCCTCCTGATAAAGGATTCCCGTAAGGGTGAGAGACACCCCGTAGACTCCGGTGGAGATGCAGTTGCTTGCGTTTCCCAGTGTGGTCATCACAGAGTATGCGGCAACCGCGGCGCTTCCGTTTATCCTGAGAAGAATCTTGTTGATCAGAAAGACAAGCACCACACCTGTGCCGATGTTGAACACTGATGGAATTGCGCTCTTGAACAGCTCAGCCACCTTTGAGAGGCTGACATTCTGGAATCTGAACTTGAAGATGCTTTTACTGGAGAAGAAATACCAGATAGCCACCAGAAGGGCCACATAGTAGCTCAGGGCAGAGGCAAGACCCATGCCGAAAAGACCCCAGTGAAGCACGTAGGCGTTGACAAGGTCCAGGGCTATGTCTGTAACGGTCATTGCCACCACAGCTGATATAAGAAGTGCCATCTGTCCGGCCATCTGCAGGAACGGGATCATGACAAGCGCCACCATGCATGCAGGGGCTCCGATGGTGAAACCAATCAGATAGCCTCTTGTGGACTCAAAGAGATCACCTGATTTGCCTGCTCCCATCCATGTAGGGATGAAGTTCTGAAGGACAACCACAAATAACAGGAAAAACAACGACAACCCCACTGCAGGTCCCACTGCGGACGAGTAACCCTTGTTAGCCTCATCTATCTGGCCTTTTCCGATTGATTTGCTGCAGGAAGCCTGCACCCCGGCCGAGAGGATTGTGCCTTGCCCCCGATGATCAGAAGGATGGGACTTGAGAGCCCGTATGCGGCCACCGCGCCGACACCGAGGCAGCGCCCTATGACAAGGCTGTCCACAAGCATGCAGATTGAGGTGGTCAGCACAGACAGGACCTGTGCAAGCAGCATCTGTTTTGTAAGCTTCTTGATCATCGGCGCCATGATATCATCTAGAAGGTTTCAGTTTCAATTACTCATAAGCTCTGATAGAATCCAAGCATGAAGCGAACAAGATTCATCATCGTGGGCTCGGGGTGGAGATCCCTTTATTATGTCAGAATCGCCAAGGCGCTGCCTGATCAGTTCGAGCTCTGCGCAATGCTCTGCCGAACAGAAGAAAAGGCACAGCGTCTAGGTGTTGAGAATGATATACACACAACGACATCAGAGGAAGAATGCATTGCCATGAAGCCTGATCTGGTTGTCGTGGTCGTGAACAAGGCCTCCATAGCGGATGTTGCCATGCACTGGATGGAGATGGGCTTCTGTGTGCTCTCTGAGACTCCCGCGGCGCTTGAGCTTCCAAAACTAGAGAAACTGTGGGACCTGCACTGCCAGGGAAAGAAGCTTGTGGTCAATGAGCAGTACCGTAAATACCCGGTTCTCAGCTCAATCATCAAGATTGCACAAAGTGGCCTTCTTGGCAGCAACGATAGCCTGAATGCATCACTTGCACACGAATATCACGGAGCAAGTCTGATCAGGGCACTTCTTTGCATTGACCAGTCAGAGCAGTTCTCCGTCACCGCAAAGACCTATGAGTTCCCTGTCACGGAGACACTGACCCGCTACGATTCATTCAAGGACGGCAGGATTGCAATGAAAAAACGCACCATTGCCACTTTTGAGTTTGAGAGCGGAAAGGTCTCATTTTACGACTTTGACGGCGAGCAGTACCGCTCACCGATTCGGAAGAACACCATGAAGCTTCTGGGAAAGCGGGGTGAGATCATAGACGACAAGGTCTACTTCCTTGATTCATCAAATGAGGGCATCTGTGCTCCGCTCCACGTCATTACACGCAAGGTTAAGACCGGATATGACAATCCGAATCTCAGGGAGATAGACGAGGTGCTTTCCGTTGACTTCAACGGTCAGAAGCTCTATGAGATGCCGTTCGGTCCCTGCGGTCTTGCACAGGATGAGACAGCCATGGCAATCATGATGAGGCAGGCCGCCCTTTACGGGCAAGGGCTCTCGGAGTCCCCCTATCCTCTTTCGGATGCACTTCAGGACGCATACACGATGATCCTGATGCAGAGAGCCTGCGAGTCTGGTGAGAAGGTTGTTTCAGAGCGTCAGATCTGGAACTGATCACTGGTGCATGATCATGTCGTGCGCAACCGGTGTGTAGAACAGCCTCTTTGCCTCCTGCACGTCACGTGTCCTGCCGAGTATCCACATCAGCTTTGCAAGAGCCGCCTCACTTGTCATGTCACGCGCCTCAAGGACATTGGGCTCCCTGGTCAGCTTGTGTCCGACCTTGTAGAGGGTAAGATCACTTCCGTCATTGGGAACCTGGGTTGTCATGACTATCAGGGTTCCCTTCTCCGCAGAGCGCCTGATATGTGAGTAGAACTCATAGTATTCGGGAAGTCCTCCGACTCCGAAGCACTCCACCACAAGTCCGTCATAATGGTCTGTCATGAAGGTTATCACATCCTCGGTGATTCCGGGGAACAGCTTGATCAGGCCGACATTCGTGCAGAGACTGTCGCTGAAAACAACATCATTCTCAGGCTCCTGGGGAATGAACCAGAAGACATGTCCGCTCTGGATGCGCGCTATCTCAGGATAATTGGCGCTGGCAAAGGCAGCAAAACGCTTGGTGTAGTTCTTCCTGGCCCTTGTTCCCAGAATGACCGAGCCCGAGAAAACAATTAGGACACCGTGGCTGTTTCCGTCCGCCGCACACAGAAAGGCATCGACCATGTTGCGGTGCGCATCAGAGTCCCCTTGGACAGCCGATACCTGGGCTCCGGTTATGACGATGGGTTTTGCGCTGTCCTGAATCAGATAGCTGAGTCCCGCAGCAGAATATGCCATTGTGTCGGTGCCGTGGGTGATGACAAAGCCGTCATAGCGGTTGTAGTTCTCCCTTATTGTGCGGGCTATGACAAGCCAGTGCTCGGGACGGATGTTCGTGCTGTCCATGTTAAAAAGCTGTATGCATTCCGGGATGCAGAACTCTGCGATCTCAGGGACTTTCTCAAGCAGGTCCGTTATTGAGAGAGACGGTGCAAGACCGTCATCTGTAGGACGGGACGCGATGGTTCCGCCTGTTCCGATCAAAAGGATTCTCTTCATGGCTATGATGATAATCCCGTTCTTGCACTATTGCACGCAGTTTTTGCGTTATTGCGTCCTTAGAATTGCACATCAGACTGAATGGATTTATCATTCAACTATGGCCAGTGCTCTGAGGCGGAACATCGACTTCACCAAAGGAAACATCTACAAAGGACTTCTGTTGTTCGCCATCCCCATCATGCTGGGAGAGGTGTTCCAAAACCTCTATCACAGCACGGATTCGGTGGTGCTGGGCAACTTTGTCGGTGACTCTGCCCTGGCGGCTGTCAGTGTGTGCGGAACACTGACCAATCTCCTGGTCGGTTTCTGCAACGGAATCTCCGTAGGAAGCACGGTGGTTGTGTCAAAGGCTTTCGGAAGCAGCAACAAGAAGCGTCTTGAGGACAGCATCCGCTACACATATTCCTTTGCGATAATAATGGGAGCCATCCTTTCCGTGGTGGGTTTTGTGCTTGCTCCGCTGATGGTCAGAATCTCAAATGTCAATGATGAGATTTATCCACATGCGCTGATGTATCTCAGAATCTACAACAGCGGCCTATTGTTCACCATCGTCTACAACAACAGCGCCGGAATCCTAAGAGGCATGGGAGACATGAGGACCCCGTTTGTGATCCTGCTGATCTCAAGTTCACTGAACATAGTGCTTGATCTTCTGTTCAGCGCGGTCATGAATATGGGAATTGCCGGGGTGGCAATTGCCACTGTGATATCACAGCTGGTGTCTGTCATCATCAGCTACCGGGTGCTCAGGAAGAAGCTGGGCTTCAGGTGCATCGATATGAAGGACACCGTGGCAAACGGCGGCAAGGTGATTGCGGAGGCAATGGACGTTGGAATCTCGGCTGGAGTCCAGGGATCATTGATCTCATTCTCCAATCTCTTTGTGTGGAGATACATCAACAGGTTCAGCACGGCAGCTGTGGCAGGAGTGGGTATTGCCCAGAGAATGGACAAGTTCGTCTCATTACCTACAACTGCTTTCGGAACAGCCACAACGACATTTGTGGGACAGAACCTCGGAGCACAGAACCACCCCAGGGTCCGCGAGGGTGTGAAAGACGCCATGATAATGTCAGTCTCCATAACAGTCGTACTGGGGATAATCATCTATCCCATCACCGGCTGGCTGGCATGGCTATTCAACAAAAACCCGGATGTTATAAAGGTTGCCTCGGACATGTGCAGGACACTGATTCCGTTCTACTTCATCAGTGCAGTCAGGCAGGTGCTGATGGGACTTCTCAGGGCACACGGCAGGAGCAAGATGAACACTGCCTTGACCCTTGCGGGAATGGTGGGAATGAGGCAGATTTTTCTTGCCGTGACCATGTCAATCAGGTCAGATATCAGATTCGTCTATTACGGATACCCTGTGGGATGGTTCTTTGCAGGACTGTTCGTGGGAGTCTACTACCTCTTCTGCAGAAAGAGCATGATGCAGATACAGAGCAGAAGGACAAAGGCTGCCAAAGCGGCTGTCCTTGGTGCAAATGAGGAGAACGAGCAGGAATCAGAGCAGGAAGTCTGATAAAACAACAGGAAAAACCATTAGCAAGTGCCACCGGATTCTGCTATTCTATAGCCATGGATTCACCATTTTCTGAAAATGTCCCGAAGCTGAGCGTAAGCGAGCTGACGACTCTGATAAAGACCACACTGGAGACCTCATTCTACGGTCTGACCGTGGAGGGAGAGGTATCCGGTTTCAGGCCTGCCAGCACAGGACACTGGTATTTCTCCCTAAAGGACCAGAATGCGGTCATTGGCTGCTGCATGTGGCGCTCAAGCATTCCGCGCGTGGCATTCAAGCCCAAGGACGGCATGAGGGTCATTGTCACTGGAAGCATCAGTGTCTTTGAGCCACGCGGGACATACCAGATAATCTGTACCTCCATGAGGGTGGCAGGCGAAGGTGACATCCTTGCCATGCTTGAGGAGCGTAAGCGCAAATACGATGCACTGGGGTACTTTGACCCTGCGGTTAAGAAGCCCATCCCAGTCAGACCATCACGTGTGGCAGTCATCACAAGCCCGACAGGAGCTGCGCTCCAGGATATCCTTCAGATCACAGGCAGGCGCAACAAGGGCATGGACATAATCATCCTTCCCGCTGTTGTTCAGGGAGCTGACGCTGCACAAACCATAGCCGCACGCATCAGGGAGGTCAACGAGTTCCTGCTTGCAGATGTCATGATAGTCGGCCGCGGAGGCGGAAGCATAGAGGATCTTCTGCCGTTCTCCGAGGAATGCGTGATTGAGGCCATCCATGACTCTGAGATCCCGGTGATATCCGCTGTTGGCCATGAGATAGACTGGGCCATCTCAGACTATGTGGCGGACCTCAGAGCCCCCACCCCGTCAGCTGCCGCAGAGCTTGTTTGTCAGAGCTCGGTTGACCAGATGGAACAGGTTCAGAGGCTCAGGATGAATATGACAGAGGCGGTTCTTGCACGGCTCAACTCTATAAAGCTGCGTCTTGCAGCATTCTCACCGACCAGTGCCAGGGCACATCTGGAGAACAGCCTAAACAGAAAGCGCATGCTTTTGGACAACCTGACTCTGGGAATGCAGCACACAGTCTCCTCTTTGCTTTCCCAAAACAAAGGTCGTTCCGAGCTTCTGAAGCACAAAATGGAGGCCCTTTCTCCCCTAGCGGTGCTTCGGCGCGGCTACAGCATGGTGACAGACAAGGACGGACATGTGATCAAGAACATCTCACAGGTCGCACCTGGAGATGATATCTCAATAAGACTTTCAGATGGAATGATACTTGCAGACGTACAGGAGGTACACGATGGCAGATAAAGATAAGTTCGAGCAAAAGCTTACAAGGATGGAAGAGATATCCAAAGCACTCTCAGACCCTGAGACGGGACTTCAGAAGGCCGTTGACCTGTACGAGGAAGGCATGAAGCTTGCCAAGGAAGTCGATGATGAGCTCTCAAAGATTGAGCGCCGCATTGAGATAGTCACAAGCCGCCCCGGTGAAAGCCAGGACGGTGTGATGACTGAAGAGTACAAATGAGAGTTTTCTGATCTCAGTTTCTGTTGCCCCTGCCGAATATCCTCAGCAGATACAGGAAGATGTTGATGAAGTCCAGATAAAGCTGCAGGGCGCAGATGATGGAGAGCTTCACGAAAGTCTCCTCATCAATTCCATCACCATATTCGTAATTCAGCCTCATTATCTTCTGTGTGTCCCAAGCGGTAAGTCCGCAGAACAGCGCCACTCCGACATAGCTCAGGGCATAGTAGATTGCCTCTGACTTGAGGAATACGTTCACAAGTGATGCCACCAACATTCCGATTATGGCCATCACAAGGATATTGCCCATGCGTGAGAGATCTTTCTTTGTGGTCATGGCAAATATGCTCATGCCTGCGAACATCAGCGTAGTGGTCAGAAATGCCCTGGCAATAACTGCCTTCGCATAAACTGCGATCACCGCGCTGAGCACAGCTCCGGTGCAGATGGAATAGACGGCAAACCATGCTATTGCGCTCATGGAGCTCATCTTCTGAATCCTCATGGACAGCATGAAGACTACCACCAGCTGGGCGATTATCAGGACATAAATTGCTCCAGTGGAGTAAATCCTGCTCAGAAGCTGCTGGTTGGTGCCTATTGCATATGCGACAACTGTGGTGAGAAGCAGCCCTGCTGTCATCCACAGATAAACGTTCTTGAGAAGGGAGTTTGACCTCTCCTGAGGTGTTGATAAGATGTTTTCTCTATTCATGGCTTTAATTTCACCCATAATCAGTTAACCGTCAAGTTCAAGAGGACTCAACTTGACAAAAAAACACATTCCTTCACAAACTGTCACTGTCATCATGCTTATAGTCTATGAAAACAAGGACATTTTAATTGCCGACAAACCTCATGATATTCCGACGGTTCCTCTTAAGAGCCAGGACATGGCAGGCACATTGCTGGGAATGGTTGCCGAACGCCATCCTGACATCCTGTCTGTAAAGGGAGTGAATAGCTGGGAATATGGTGCGGTCCACAGGCTGGACACAGCCACATCCGGTCTTGTCATCTTTGCCAGGACTCAGGAAGCGTATGACTATCTGTGCTCAATACAGAAGAACAACCTGATGAAGAAAACATACAAAGCCTGCGTGGAGCCGTCTGACAGGCTCAGAGGCTTTGACAGGCCAAACACAAAAACGTATGAAATAGTATCCTATTTCCGCTCTTATGGCCCAGGTTCTAAGGAAGTAAGACCTGTTCAGGACATCAAGCGTGCAGACAGCCCTGTGCTCTACACAACAAGAGTCACCGATCTGGGGGATAATGTCATGGAGTGCATCATCACCCGTGGTTTCAGACATCAGATCAGATCTCATCTGGCATGGGCGGGAATTCCCATCAAAGGCGACATCCTGTACGGCTGCGGAAAAGCCGGACAGACCCTGGAGCTGGACTGTTTCGGATTAAGCTTCCCCATGCAGGATGGCAACCACTTTTCCTTCACCAAACCAAGTGGTAGAATCTCATCATGAGATTGAGGTCTGCTGCACTTTTTGCGGTAATTATCATCCTTATTATTCTTGTCTCCTGCAGGTCAACAGAGACCGCTCCGGCTTTCTCCGATGAGGAGATCGAGCAGACCCTATATTATGTCCTCATACATTCAAATGACGAGGCGGTCTCATACATGTTCAGGGATATGAATGAGCTCAAGGAGAACATGATCCCCGAGCAGTACAGCGCAATGGATGAGTTCAGAAACGAGATACCCGGCATGGACATGCTTCTGACGGACTGGGCATCGTACACCACAGTTTTCATAATCCCGATGTTCGATGATTTCACTTCCTATACCCTACAGATTGCAGAAAGCCAGAAGTTCACAGACCCGCGGGCATTGCTAGATTCTGGAACCAGCTCGGTCAGTCTCTACATGAGGCGCCTTCATCTGAACGAGATCACACAGACTATACGCCAGAGCATTACAGACCTGGACCTGTCCTATTGGAAGATGGCTGTCATCCAGTATAATGCATGGGTCAACACCAGAGCCCTTCTCTCCGGCCAGGAAGCCAAGCCGCTTCCGTCCGAACTGAGCGATTCCTCTCTTCTGGATTTATTCGCATCGCATCTGGCAGACCTCTACTTCAAACACCTCTCCTCGGCAGAGGTAATGATCAGGACGACACCTGATCCGGATATGGATCAGACCGCAGCCAGAGTTCTTGGACTGGTATGAGGAGGCACTATGGCAGAACTGTTTGACAGCAGCAGAATCGACATCAAATCTCAGCCTCTTGCATACCGCATGCGCCCGCGCACACTTGACGAATACATCGGCCAGGATCACATTGTGGGCCCTGGCAGGCTGCTTCGGCGTTCGATCCAGGCAGACCAGCTCTCATCGGTGATCTTCTACGGGCCTCCGGGAACCGGAAAGACAACACTTGCGAGGGTCATAGCCAACACAACAAGAAGTCATTTCTCCACAATCAACGCGGTGCTATCCGGTGTGAAGGAGCTCCGGGAGGAGATCGATGCAGCCAAGAACCGTCTAGACCTTTACGGGACACGTACCATCCTCTTTGTGGATGAGGTCCACCGCTGGAACAAAAGCCAGCAGGATGCCCTTCTTCCATGGGTGGAGAACGGAACCTTTATATTGATTGGCGCAACAACTGAGAATCCTTTTTTCGAGGTCAACGCAGCCCTTGTCAGCCGCTCAAGGATCTTCCAGCTCAAGCCGCTGACATCCGAGGACCTGACTAAGATCGCATGGCAGGCCATCCGCGACAAGGACCGCGGCTATGGGAAGCTTGACGTTAGTTTTGAGGAAGGAGCTCTGGAACATCTTGTTGATGTCGCAAGCGGAGATGCCAGAAGCCTTCTTAATGCACTGGAACTAGCCGTTGTGACAACACCGCGTGATGGGGACAAAGTATATATTACAAAGGAGACCGCGGAAGAGAGCATCCAGCGCAAGGCCGTCCTCTATGATAAGGAAGGTGATTACCACTTTGATGTCATAAGCGCATTCATCAAGTCCCTCAGGGGATCCGATCCGGATGCCGCCCTTTACTGGCTTGCAAAGATGGTCTATGCGGGAGAGGACCCCCGTTTCATCTTCCGCAGGATGATGATCAGCGCATGCGAGGATGTGGGTCTTGCGGATCCCAACGCAATAGTGGTTGTCCAGTCTGATGCCGCAGCATTCAATGCAATAGGCATGCCTGAGGGACGTTACCACCTTGCCCATGCTGCGCTCTATCTTGCAACCGCGCCCAAGAGCAATAGCGAAATGGGCTTCTTTGATGCGCTCAAAGCTGTTGAGGAGGAATCTGCGGCAGCAGAGGTCCCGAACCACCTCAGGGATGCAAGCAGGGACTCAAAGGGCTTCGGACATGGCGAGGGCTACATGTATCCTCATGCCTATCAGGACCACTGGGTTGCTCAGCAGTATCTGCCCAACGAGCTTCAGGGAAAGGTCTTCTACAATGTGGGAAACATCGGCTATGAGAAGAAGATCGCGGACCTTGTGAACCGAAGGCGTGAGATCCAGCTGGAAAGTGTTGACGTCAACGCATTCCCCGAAAACCTGACATTCTCACCGGACGACAAGCGTGACCAGTGGCTAAGGCGCACCATGAGCGGAAGAAGCACTGCTCTTGAAGGAATGAGGGAGCGCATGTTCTCCAACCTTGAGATCATCCGATCAGACAGGGTGCTTGTGATGAACTCCGGACACGGTCTTCTGGTCTGGGAGGCATACAGGCACACGCCTGAAGGTCTTGTGGTTGCACAGGTCAGGAACTCCGAGGAAAGCGCATACATCCAGCAGTACATGAAGACCCTTGATCCTGTCAGTGCCCCGAAGCTTGTCCTGGATCCTGACTTTGGACGCTTCCTTTCGAATCTTGACCAGAGTGTTGAGCAGGATATCAGGTTCGAACATATCCTTGGCAGGAACATCCTCACAGACAACGCTAAGGCAAAGGCGATACTCACTTCCATGAAGGACAGGCTTGCAAAAAACGGTGACATTGTGCTTTGCGAAACGATAGTCTCAGAGGCCTCAAGGTTATCGGATTTCATCCATATGGGCCCGCTTCAGGATATTCTTCTTAAGGCAGAGAAGAAGATTTACAGCAAGGTTCAGACAAGAGAAGGCCTCTTGGATATGCTGAAAACCCAGTTTGATTCTGTCTCTACACAGGATTACCGCTTTACCGAGTCAAGGACTGTCCGCGAGTCGGACATCCAGAGGTGGGTCAGAAACAGCTATATCCCTGCACTGAAGGATCTGAGCCAGACTGAAGCCGAAAAGCTTGAGAAAGAACTTGTAAGCACACTTTGTGCCGCACCGCTTCTATGGAAGACCAGCTGTCTGATTGTCTCGTTGAAATACAATTGACTTTTTTCCATTCATAGGGCATATTTAAGCGGTCAATTGACATCATGGTGGAAGTAGTTCAATGGCAGAGCGCCAGATTGTGGATCTGGTTGTTGAGGGTTCGAGCCCCTTCTTCCACCCTAAAGTCCAGCAACTCTGCTGGACTTTTTCATTAGCGCCTGTAGCTCAATTGGATAGAGCGTCGGACTTCGAATCCGCAGGTTGCACGTTCGAGCCGTGTCAGGCGCAATAGAGGAACCTATCGCAGAATCAAAGCTGCACAGATCTTCAGAATCGTCAAATTGTTCTCATATATTCCTTGCGAG
Organism: Spirochaetales bacterium; assembly: GCA_017618315.1. Lineage (GTDB taxonomy): Bacteria > Spirochaetota > Spirochaetia > Sphaerochaetales > Sphaerochaetaceae > UBA9732. The sequence goes on along the minus strand of JAFZUN010000294.1, from coordinate 8,914 downwards.
TACTTCCGTCGTAACCATACCAATCGGTGCCGTTTGAGCTGACCTCAAGTGCAACGCTCGTGCCGAGAGTCAATGTGCCGTCCGAATCGCCATTATATCCCTTTCCAATGCCGGCTCCACCATTTACAGCATTGGCATAAACCGTTCCGCCGTTGATGATGACTGTCCCTCCAGATCCATCAGATCCTCCTCCGATGCCGGCTCCACCACAATCAGCACTGGCATAAACCGTTCCGCCGTTGATGGTGATTGTCCCTCCGGATCCATCAGATCCTCCTCCGATACCGGCTCCACCGCCAGATGCACTGGCATTAACCGTTCCACCGTTGATGGTTATGACTCCGCAATTATGGTTGATATTACTTCCTCCGATACCAGCCCTCCCAGCAGGACCCGTAGCTACAATTCTTCCAGTGCCTTCTCCCGTTGCACCTATCGTTAGGCTATATCCCTCATAGACATTGATGCCCATATCTGCTGTGAGCGTGTATCCGTCATTTAGAATCAGAGTGACGCTTCCAGAAACATATATGCGGTCTTCAGTGTAGTGGACATCGCTGTTCAGGAGGTACACATTGCCGTCTGTCCAGATCTTTGTAGAATCTTCAAGGATTATGGGAATGATCTCCCACTGGGCATACAAGGTGTGATCCTTGTCTTGTGGGACGGCATCCCCTTCCTCATATGATGTTCCGGAACCGTCCTGCTTTGTGTTCCATCCGGCAAATGAATATTTTTCACGACTGAAAGGACACTCTGGAATCTTTCCGCCTGTTCCGTTGATTCTCACAGTGGTTTTTGTTCCGGTCCCGTCATTTGCCTCCAACGTCAGGTCAAAACTCCACTGGGCATACAAGGTGTGTTCCTTGTCTTGTGGGACGGCATCCCCTTCCTCATATGATGTCCCGGAACCGTCCTGTTTTGTGTTCCATTTGTAAAATGTATATCCTTCACGACTGAAAGGACACTCTGGAACCTTTCCGCCTGTTCCGTTGATTCTTACAGTTGTTTTTGTTCCGGTTCCGTCATTTGCCTCCAATGTCAGGTCAAAACCGAAAAGCCTGTCAACGGAATCCTTGCAGGAGACTAAAGAGAACAGAACAAAAATCATAACAAGTATGAATACAGTCTTTTTCATGATTCCCCCTTAAAGCCCTACCCTGCATCCGACAGTAGGCATCACCGTGAAGTCCGAAGATCCATTCTGGAAGGCCAGCCTGAGATCCAGACCTGCTGTGGCTGCAATCCTTTCAGTGAATTCATAGATATAGTCTCCGTAGAACTCCATGCAGAATGACGTGGCTGAATCCGATCCGATGATCCTCCACTCCATACCAAGCCCCAGACCGGCATCGGCAGACATGTTCTCTCCGAACCGGAATGTCCAATCTGCTTTGGCCATCAGCCCAATCACATTGTAGGCCTTCTCAAGTTCCTTGTATCTGTATACACCGTATTCCAGATCCCCGCCTGCTGACAGTTCTTTCCATATTCTGTGCCTATAGCCTGTGGATATAGCAAATCCGTATGTTGAGCCGTAATTGTTCGAATCCACGTTCACATTCTGGAAGGAATAAGGCGCGATGGTCGCGACAATGTCTCCCGCAAGGACTGATGACAGGACAAGAATGAATATAACAAGTACGGAAATAGACTTCTTTGACATTTTAACCCCTTCCCGAAGGATTGTAGCATACCCGTGTTGTTCTTGAAATCCTTTTGTATTAATCAGCTGGACAGTAGCTATAATAATAGCTATAATTATACCATGATTATCGATACATCCAATACCCTTTCCGTTACGGAAGTCAACCAGAATTTCTCCAGAGCAATGCATAAAGCGGACAAAAAAGGTCGTGTATTAATCTTCAAGAGAAACAAGCCTAAATATATGCTGGTCAATCTTGAAGTATCCCCTGAAATTGAAATGACAGATGATGAGAAAATTGATTTCGTCGCATCCAGGATCTTGAAAAAATACAGACCAGCCTTTGAGGAACTTGCAAAATGATCAGGTTCTCTGTTGATAAGGTCAAACTGCTGCATCAGCTCATGGCAGAGGAAACCGGAGGTTCTGTCGGAATCAGAGATGAAGGACTGCTTGATTCAGCCATTGAAGGCATCTATCAGACTTTTGATGGAAAAGAACTGTATCCGTCAAAAGAAGAAAAAGGTGCACGCCTCGGGTATTCTTTGATATCAAATCACTCTTTCCTTGACGGTAACAAACGCATCGGAATGTTTGTCATGCTGACTTTTCTAGAAGTAAACGGAATCAGACTTGAATGCACAAATGAAGATGTAGCGGAAGCCGGATTTGCTGTTGCCGCCGGCAAGATTGGATATGAGGATCTGCTCGAGTGGGTCAAATCCCACGAAGAGACTTGAATAGACAAGCTGGTTTCGGGCATGGAGAATATCCTCCGGATCCGGACTTTGAACTCAGATGGAGAGGACGCATGAAAAAGAGAACCGTTGTTTTTCTGCTTCTGGTTGCGCTGGCTTTTTGCTTCAGCGTCAGCGCACAGTCAATCAAGGAATCCGGAGGCAGTCTGCCTGTCCAGAAAGGAAGTGTGAAGGAGATTGAGACATACGGTCATGCCCTGCTTGATATCACTATCAAGGATTTCCTTGCAGCAGGTTATGAGCTGGGCGACACGGTGGATGTCGTCTTTGACAACGGCTATTCGCTGACAGACATTCCGTTCTTCAACGGATATTATGTCCAAGAAGGTGAACCGCTACTGCGTGCATATCCGGGAGATACCAACATCGCAGTCTGCATCAATTACGGCAACCTGAGTGAGGTTGCGGGAATCTCTGCCGGTACAAAAGTCGAGATCTCACTGAATAAAAAAGCAGCGGCATTGGACACTCAGACCCTCAACTCCCTTGCGTACTCGAATAACCGGGAGGATTACAGTTCTGATGAGGTGTTCGCCAACTTCAGGGAAATCACTGCAGGAAATATCAAACCCGGAAAACTCTACCGCTCTGCAAGCCCTTTCAATTCCATATACAACAGAGCTCCCTATGTAAACGCTCTTGCCGAGCAGGCAGGCATAAAGGGAATCCTGGATCTTGCAGATACCGAGGAAGATATCAAGGCCTATTTCGAACAGCCTGATTTCAAGTCCTTCTATGCCAAGGCCTTGTTCGAGAATGGCGCAGTGGCTCCGCTCGGAATGCCTGTTGACTATGCATCTGAAGACTTTTCAAAGAAGCTTGTTTCCGGAATTGCAGAAGCCAACTATACGGAAGGTCCTATTCTGATTAACTGCACCGAGGGCAAGGACAGAACAGGCTTTGTCTCTGCTCTTGCCGAGGCACTGATGGGAGCCACATACGAGGAAATCGTCGATAACTACATGAAGTCCTTTGACAACTACTACGGGCTGACGAAGGAATCCGATCCCCAGAAATATGCCATAGTTGTGAAGAACAACATCGACGAGATGCTTCGTTTTATTGCCGGAGTCGATGCTTCAGCAGACATTACAAAGGCAGATCTTGCAGCCGGAGCAAGGAAGTATCTCACTTCCAACGGTATGACCGATGCCCAGGTCGACTTAATTACCGCATATCTCGGAGACTGACCGACCTTATAAAATGTGAGGTGAATCTCCTAGAAAAACGGTCCATGCATAAAACTGGGGGAATGAAAAACAACTGAAATAGAAAAAGAAATGGCGACAAACCATGTTATGTTGGAGTTACCACACCACCAATACAACAGGAGCCGCCATGGACCAATATAGCAGAACCCCACTGTTTTTGAAACAGTTTGAGCCCACAGGGGAAACCTCAGTGGAGAAGGAAGGAGGCGTGAAGGTCTTCACGATCCACGGGCGTCTGATCGAGCAGCGGCCGGAGAGATGTCCGTGCTGCAACTACATGGAGATCCAGTCCAAAGGGCCGAGAAGAATCAGGCTCAGGCATCTGGGGATGGGAACCATCCGCATTGATGTGGATGTACAGTACACGAGATGGGAATGCCGTACGTGCAGGACCTGTTTCAGACAGAGGATCCCGTTCAGGAAAAGAGGAACCATGATGACAGTGCTGATGCAGAGGTGCGTCAGGGGCATGCTTGAATCGGGTCTCACCGTCAGCGAGGTGTCCGGCATCTGCGGATGCAACAGGAATCTCGTCAAGGGAATCGACAAGAGGAGACTCCGGTCCAAGGCCGGAGACATGAGGCCCGTTCATCCGAGCAGGTTTCTCTGCGTGGATGAGTTCCTGCTCCACAAGGGACATGAGTACGCCACCGTGGTGATTGACTACAACAACGGCGAATCCATCTATGCCACCCAGGGGAACACCTACGGTCAGATGATTGAGTTCTTCCGCTTCGTCGGAGAGAAGTTCATGAGACAAGTCGTTGCCGTGTCAATGGATATGAACGCCTCCTATGCGAAGGCGTTCAAGGAGTGCTATCCGGACATCAGGATTGTCTACGATGGCTTCCACATCATCAAGAACTACAACGACATGGTGCTCACAGAGGTCCGCAGGGCCGAGCAGCGCAGGCTCGACGAAGGAATCGGGAAAGCCCTGTCAGACGGGGACGGGGCACTTGCCCGGGAACTGAGACAGGAGAAGAGGTTCCTCAAAGGAAGCAGGTATCTGATTCTCAGCAACAGGAAGACATTGGAACTCAAGGATGCTTCGGCAGGCGAACACAACAGGACCCTGTTCGAGAGATTCGAGAAGAGAGGGCTGAGGCTTCCGATCGGGAAGCATTATCTGTCCACCAGGAACATCGACAGGCTCAATGAGGTCCTGGGTTCAAATGAGAAACTCCAGACCTGTTACACGCTGGGCGAGATGCTCAAGTCTTCCCTCTATTGTCAGAACAGATGTCTGTTCATTGACGGATTCAGAAGATGGCTGGCCATGGCTGAGGCCACCGGCTATGAGGAACTCAAGAGGTTCTCAGGTCTGATCAGGAGGCACTGGGACGGCATCCTTGCAAGAACTGAGTATTCTCTGTCAAACGGCCCCTTGGAAGGAACGAACTGCCTGATCAAGAACATCCGCAGGAAATCCTACGGAATCAGAGATGATGACTATTTCTTTCTGAAGATCTGGGAGGCAACAAGGCGGCATCCAAAGAACCGGGTTGTCTATGAATCCCCCATTTTTTAGCAAGAGCCGTAATTGTTTTGGCGATTATCGAATTGATAATCCTTATAACAAAAAATAACCGCACCTGATTCCAGCAAGTGCGGTTTACATTGTTGAACTACATTTCTGGGCCTCAACCGTATATCCGGTCAAGCTCATTTATATGATACAGCATAAATTGATTTTGTCAAATGGCGACCTGGAATCGCTTCTGTTTACCGGATGTCTGAAAACGTCGTGTAGACAAAAATGCTGTTATTTGAGTGAAAAAGTTTACAAAGTCAACTTTTTTATTTAAAAATTGCGCTTTTTGTCTACAGACGATTTGGGCTCTCCCTCTGCCTTACGGATGTCCGAAATACATGCATGATGGCCTTAAACAACTATTTTGAGTCAATCACCGGAAATTGTTGTTTATTTCCGATATAGAAACAACAATTATCACAGTTTGAGCGATAATTGTTGTTTTTCTTTGGCATTGGCACTGGAAAAACAACTAGATTCAATGAGCATGGCCGATTTAGTTGCTTACAAAACAACTAAAACAGCAGATTGCCCGATATTTGTTGTTTATGCCATTACCCCGCGGTACAGCAGACAGAAAAATGGGGACTGTTCAGCTTTGATTCGGTGACTTGGGCTCGCCCTCCACCTCCCTGATGTCCGGCTTTCGGGCCGGCCTGGCTTCAGACGCGGTGCGTCTTCCTACCGCCAGGCTTCGAGCCCTACCGTGTCGCAATAACACAGAAAGGGACAGGTTTTGACCTGTCCCTTTCTGCGTTACGGCGACTTGGGCTCGAACCAAGGACCTACTGCTTAGAAGGCAGTTGCTCTATCCAACTGAGCTATTGCCGCATGCACATAAGTATATATCCTAAAATGCTGATTTGTGCAAGTGTTGAAAAAGCAGACTGCCGGGCCTGTTGTCACCCGGCAGTCATTTATGAAGGGAAAACCATCAGGACTAGGAGTAAGTCCTGTGAAAAGCACATTACTGTTGCGGATCTTCTTCCGCAGGAGCCTCATTTTGAGTTTCCGGTTCATCCGGTTGTTCCGGCTGGACAGGCTCGGGATCTACAGTCTTCTCTTCTTCCTTTTTCACCTCTTTCGGGAAAGGAAGCTGCTTGTCCTTGAAGCAGAAGGGAGCTTTTGGCGGCCTGTGACAGGTCATTGCCGAAAGCATGAAGAGAAGTATTCCGCCTATGAACAGGAAACCGCCTGCAATGATCATGCCGAGACATGTGTTTGCCATTGATGATGTCGTTGTATAAGACATCTGCATGAAACCGCCGTTGAAATGCCTGACATAGCGGACACCGTTGATGTATATGAAACCAAGAACATTCAGCGCGATTGCGAATACAATCAGCACAACTGCTATGATGAAACTTGCTTTTGAAATCTTCTTCATGATGTGAATCCTCCGTCCATCTGGCTTAACTATAGCAATGAGGATTCAAAAGAAGAACAATCAGCGGGAAAACCACATCTTTCTTCACATTATGAAGAATTGTCAGTCCTCAACCTTGAAAACAACCTTCTTCACAAGGGAGGGCTCGCCCAATGCAACTCCGCTTTTATGCGGCTCTCCGGGAAAGAAGATTGCGAACCTGCCCTGAGATGCCTGAAGGACAGTGATAGGGTCAGCCTGGAAGAAGCCCACATCAGATTTCTCATCATAGGCCTGACTCTGGCTTTTGAGCTCACGCCAGCTGGTACTCATAAGCTCCTGGCCGCTGAGTATTATCATGACATCGCTGTACTCCTTGTGGAACTCAAACGGCTTGTCAGCAGTGCTGGTCATGTATTCGGAAATTGTATAAGTGACCTTGGAGTCCCTGGTGGTGTACTTCCCGGGAGCCTTGTCATAAAGCTCATCGTGATCCATTGTGTCCGCAATGACCCTGATTGCAGGAAGCAGAGGGATATACATCTCAAGCTGATCAAGTGTGTCGAATATCATGTTTAATCCTCCTTGGCAGAGAAACAGCCACTGGTTCTCGCATAATGGAATAGATACTGCTGGGCAACTCCTGCATTAGGGCCGAATATGCTCTTGTCATGGCCCGGGAACCATTCTGCCATGACACGCTTCATCCATACATCCATCGGAAAGCAGTCAAGACGATGGCAACCGAACAAAAGCGCGCAGTCGGCGACCTTGGGGCCAATCCCCTTCACTTTCATGAGGATGGCACGGGCATCATCAATATCTATGTTCCTGAGCTTATCCAGGTCAATTGAGCCATCATAAACAGCTCTGGCGGTGTTAACTATGTACGGAGCCCTGAATCCAAGTCCCAGCATCCTCAAATCATCCTCCCTGGCATCCACCAGGGATTCGACCGTGGGAAATCCTCCGCCTCCGTAGAAACCACACATGCGGTCTATTATGCCCATAATCCTTTTGATGTTGTTGTTCTGGGAGACAACAAAGCTGCACAGCGCCTCCCACGGATCCTGGTTCAGGATTCTGATTCCGGGAGCATACTCACAGGCCTTGGCCATGACAGGCGATATTGTCGAGAACTCCGCCTTAAGGCTGTCATAGTCAGTTCCAAGGTCAAAGAAATCAGACCAGAAAGGATCATCCGTGATGGGGCTCAGGTCATCCTGGCTGACTGACAGGACCCTCAGGTTCTTTCCGACTCCTGCCTTGACTGTCCACACCCCGTCATGTTCTGAAAACCTGAAGCACTGCCCGCTGGGAAGGGTATCTTTCAGGCTGAGTTGTCTTTCTGTCATCTGATTATTCTTTACCATACCTTGATTATAGCATATAGTATGTCACGTTATGCAGTGGAGCTTCGTATTCTTCATCAACAGTATTCTCCTCGGTGTGGGTCTTGCCATGGACGCTTTCTCCGTGTCATTGGCAAACGGCCTTAATGAACCGGAGATGAAGGCTGGAAGGATGAACCTGATAGCAGGAACATACAGCTTCTTCCAGTTTGCAATGCCCATGATCGGCTGGGTCTGCGTCCATACGGTTGTCGAGAAATTCAAGGCTTTCGAGAAGTTCGTCCCATGGATTGCACTTGCCCTGCTGGGATATATAGGCGGAGAGATGCTTATCAAGGGCATCAAGAAAGAAGAGAGCAAGGAGAGCGACAGCAAACCCGGACTTGGCGCCGGAAAGCTTCTTGTCCAGGGCATTGCCACTTCAATTGATGCCCTCTCTGTGGGCTTCACCATTGAGCAGTATCAGTTTCCCATGGCACTTACCGCCTCACTGATAATCGCGGCAGTGACACACGTTATCTGCCTTGGCGGTCTTACACTCGGAAAGAAGTTCGGCCTTAAACTTGCAGATAAGGCCTCCATACTAGGAGGCCTCATCCTGATAGGCATTGGAATAGAAATCCTTGTAAAAAGCTTTATCTGAGAAGTGCTGCGACGCAGGTATTGGACCGAAGCGCCTTCCTTATTTTACCAGCACGCGCATGAAGCGCTTCTTACCTGCACGCAGGATCAGCTCACCGTCAACTGCATCGTCCTTCGTGACAACTGCCTTCACGTCGGTGACCTTCACATCGCCGATTGTGCAGCCGCCACCCTCAATCAGACGTCTGACATCGCTCTTAGTGGCACCAAGCTTGGCCTCGAAGAACAGGTCGATGACTCCCTTGCCCTCACCAATCTCAATCTCGACCGTCGGCATGGAGCTCTTGTCTCCGCCACCGCCGAAAGCAGCTTTGGCACCGGCTACGGCCTTATCTGCCTCTTCCTGCCCGTGGATGATCTTTGTGATCTCATAGGCAAGCTTTGCCTTGGCATCATTGATGTT
>JAFZUN010000293.1 GCA_017618315.1 Spirochaetales bacterium | reverse complement strand
GTGTGCTTGCCTCCTGAAGGGCCACGGCCTTTGCGGCCATGACATGGGGAAGCGGTCCGCCGATGACAAGCGGACAGCCTTGATCGACAGACTCTGCAAAGCGCTCCTTGCAGAGGATCATTCCTCCTCGTGGTCCGCGGAGTGTCTTGTGTGTTGTTGTAGTGACAATGTCAGCCCAGATGACAGGGTTGTACTCTGCCTCAAAGACATGTCCTGCGACAAGGCCAGCAAAATGAGCCATATCCACCATCAGGACGGCGCCGCATCTGTCTGCAATCTCCCTCATCCTCTGGAAGTTGATTTTCCTCGGATAGGCGCTGTAGCCGACAAGCAGGATCAGGGGTCTGATCTCCATGGCCTGATTCTCGATGCTTTCATAGTCAAGAAAACCGGTTTTAGGGTCAACAGAATACGAGTAACAGTCAAAAAGGTGACCGGAGATATTCATCCTGTATCCGTGGGTGATGTGTCCGCCGCTGTAGTAGTCCAGGCCGAGAAGCTTCTGGCAACCGGTCCTCTCCTTGATTATCTGCCACTGCTCCCTTGTCAGGTCTGACGGATTTGTTACACCCATCTCAGCAAGTGACGGAACCTGGACCATTGTGTTCAGAACTGCCCAATATGCGCAGAGGTTTGCGTCTGCACCGCTGTGAGGCTGGACATAGGCGTGCTCGGCACCGAACACCTTACATGCCAGCTCCGAGGCATGTGCCTCGATTGCATCGACGTTCTCACATCCTGCGTAATATCTGTGATATGCGAATCCCTCAGCATATTTGTCAGTAAGCACATTGCCCATTGCCAGATGGCATGCCGGACTGCTGTAATTCTCGCTGGCAATCAGCTTCAGGTGACTGCGCTGATTGCGGATTTCCCCAACGATCCTCGATGCGACAAGCGGATCCACCTGAGAGATGGCGTCTAGCTGAGCAACATATGCAGTCATGACATCATTGAGGTCATAACGATGCTCATCGAGATATCTCCGCAGTACTGTTCCCATTCGATTACCCCTTTATCATAAAGAAAAAGCCGTAGAAACGGCTCTTTCCATGTGTCTGATTATTTTTGACAGAAGAATTATCTGTCCTTGTCCTTCTTGCGGGAGATGACTTCCGCTGCTACATATGCTGGCTGCTGGGCCGGCTTCTCCTTGATGTTCTTCTCGGACTTTCTGCCCTTACTCTCTTTCTTGATTTCACCACGTGCCATATGGACCTCCGTATAAATATCAGTGATATCTGAGTAATAATACAACTATGTCGGCATGCGCGTCAAACCCATGAATTCATTTTTACTTGACAGCGGAAAACGTTTTGTTATAACGTAATAGCGCTCGCACACTAATATTCTTGGAGGAATGATGGCTAAAGAAGAAGCTATTGAGGTCGAGGGACTTGTGAAGGAAGCCCTGCCGAATGTGATGTTCCGTGTTGAACTGAAGAACAAGCATGTGATACTTGCCCACATGTCAGGCAGAATGCGCCAGAACCACATCAAGATTGTCCCGGGTGATACAGTGAAGATCGAGATGTCACCGTATGACCTTTCTAAGGGCCGCATCATTTACCGAGAAAAGTAAAAGCCAAATAATCTAATGCGATTTACATGCCTCGACTCTACGCCTACCATCAAGGTATGTCGTCTCGTCTCATCATGGGCTTGCGGCGCCTATTAGTCTCAACAGGCAGAAAGAATCACTCAGCAAATTGTCTTAAGCTCGATGCCCCGCACTATCAGGAACTTCCGCAAGTCCTGAAGCTCATATAGACGTCCGTTGCAGGCCTTCACGAAGACCTTGCCGCAGTTGATGGCATCGTCAAGCGCATTGTGCGCGTTGTAATCAAGCCCGAACTGCTCACTGAGCGATGTCAGCGCATGGCTGCGGAACTGGGGCCAGATGCGTCTTGAAATCTGAAGTGAGCACAGGTACTTCATGTGCGGGATCTCGATGTTGTAATACCTGAGGAGACTTGTCAGCACGCCAACATCGAATCTGGCATTGTGGGCCACTATGAAGTCGTCACCGATGAAGTACTGAATCTCGGGCCAGATGTACTCGAAATCCGGTGCATCTGCCACATCACGCGGACGGATGCCATGTATCTCGATGTTCCTGGCATAGAAGTAGTCATGACCTTTCGGAGGCTTGATCAGCGAATAGAACCTGTCAATGACACGCCCGTCCTCATCGAACTTGGCAAGTCCAATGGAGCACGCGCTCTGAGGCATCTGGTTTGCAGTCTCAAAGTCTATTGTGGTGAAAGTCATATCTTTATTTGTAAGCCGTGCTTACAAGCTTCTGTCTCCTTGCAAATACAGCAGGGTGTACACAGCTGTGGCAAGACTTATTTTAGTCCTGAGAATCTCGATGCCACAGTTGTTGCTCTCCAGCTGCCCCTGCAGATAGTCTGACTCAGACCCGTATCCGGTGTCAAGAAGCTGCTTGTCCACCTCCCCTTGGGCATCAAGCTGCTTCTGTAAGGCATCCTGATAATCTATCTGGGCAAGATAAACGGCAAGGTTCGTCCAGTTCTCATCTACAGCTGAAGTGATCTTGGCTTTTGCGCTCTGGATATCCATCTGAGCCTCGGATATCCCGCTCTCTGTCCTCTTGACGTTTCTGATGGCCTTGCCGCCATCCACGATTGTGGTCTTGAGCGCTATGGTGATGGTGGCGCTCCAGTCATCCTTGCCGTACCAGTCAGTCTCCGCAAACGGCAAGCGGCTTCCGCTGTAGTCGGCATTCACCACCAAAGCCATATCAGGCTTCCAGTTGACCGATGCCCCGGCGATGTCATTTGTCAGATCCGCAATCTGTGCCAAAGCCCCGAGAAGCTGAAGTGTGGTCCTGCTGTCAGAGAGACATCTGGAGTACATCGTGTTGTAATCAGTGGCCCTGAGTTCCTCAAGCTGTCTCTTAAACTCTGCCTCATCGAACTCGATGTCTTCTGATGCGAGGTCCCTGATTCCCGTCAGGTTCCTGATCTCCGTGACCATCAGGAGAATCTGCTGGTCAATCTGGGCCTTTGCCACATCAATCTGACGAGACTGGACCTTCACCTTCAGGGCATCGGTTGCAAGCATCATGCCGTTCTGCTGGGCATTATCCGCATGCTCCACCAGCCTGTCGGCAATTGATCTCTGATCCTCAAGGAGTTTTTGGATCTGAAGCAGGTAGTAAAGGGCCGCGACCCTAGTGCGAAGCTCAGTCTGTGCCTTCTCTATTGCATCCTCCAGCTGGAGAACACGGGCATCATAGACCTTCTGGTAGAGCCTGACCGCGTTGGTGATCTTTCCCCAAGTGAAGATCGGCTGAGTCAAAGAGAGCTGGAACTGATAGTACATGTTTTCCTGCCCTCCATAGATTGTTACATAATCATTTGGAACCCCGTAAACGGATGTGTTGATGTAATCACCAAGGTTGATTCTGATGGGGTCAATGGGATTGGCGATGTAGCTGCCTGTGACTGTGAGGTCTATTGTGGGAGCATAGCCGCTTTTGGCATCCTTGACATCCAGGCTGGCCTTGTTGATCTCTTCCTTGGCCTTCAGGATGTCCGGGTTGGAGCCCATCATGGCGCTTTGAAGGTCACCGACGGTGAGGGAGAACAGAGGAAAGACACACAGGAATATGATTAGCAGAATTGATAGTTTCTTCATCATGGCTGCAAGTCACCGTTTTCGATGTAGAGACTCGTTGCTCCATACGGGAACGTATAGATGAAGTCATAGTGCTTGTTATTGTTGAACACAAGCCTGAGGGATATGAAAGTCGTTGTGGAGTTCTCATATGCATTCCAGTTGATTGCATCGCTGTATTCATTGTTCTCATTGATTGTGATGACATACCCGTCGTTTCCGACCCCAGAGAATCTGCCGTGGTCATATCTGACAGTGTTGCCGTACTCCGTCGCAACAGACTCTGTCTTGATGTTTGCCGACACCGTTTCGTTGAATTCGACAAACGTTCCAGGAAGAGAAACAGACGCGAATTCAAGCCAGACAGGAACATTGTCCTGGCCGTTTGTCGGATTTGCATCGAATGTCACCATTGGATCTCCTCCCACATATTCAACGCTTCCACTGAATGCAGGCAATGTGAACTCATATCTTTTCATATACAAGCTGACACTCAGAGTGCCTTCCTCAACATCTTCGACAATCTGCTGAGTTATCACCTTTCCGGTCTTGTCCGTCATCTTCCAGCTTGAGCCCGGGCTTGCGAGCTTGATTGTTACATCAGGAGTGGTATCCTTCGGATAGGAGATTCTTACATTTGAGGCACCTGTGACGACAATTGAGTCAGAGCCCTCCTTGCCCTCCACATGGTACTCAAGATTGCATGCATCTGTCATGGCAGTTCCTGTTGCCACATCATAGACAGTGATGTTCAGTGTAGTGTAATCCTTGGAGCCCTCAAGCTTGACGTAGACGTTGCTGGAGTTGGTGCTGCCGCTTATGACGGTGGCATCTGCCTTGGCAGGCTTATAGTCCTCATGGTAGAAGATCAGATAAAGCTTGGAGACATCAGCTGTCTTTCCGAACTCGGAATTCTTAGTCTCCCAAACAACCTTATTCACGGTGAATTCACCGTTTGCATTGGTTGTTGTGGTGGCAACATAACCTGAACCCTCAGTTGGACGTGTGATTGTTCCTTCCTGGAATTTGGCAAAATCAGAATCTCTGAGGCCGCTGTCAGTATAGGCAAACACGCTGACATCCTGGACGTTTGAGGTGCCGGTTCCCTCTGCGGTCACGACCTTGCCGCTGATTCCGGCCTCGAACACAACCGAGCAGCTTGCAAGAACCAGTGCAATAACAATCAAAGCAAGCAAACAATATCTTTTTCTAGCCATTTGAACGCTCCATTTTCCGTTTCTTTCTCTTGAGTGTGTTTCTCTCTCCGATGAAATAAATCACCGGAACAATGAACAGTGTGATGAACGTGGAGGTGATCAGACCTCCGGCTATCGACTGTCCAACTGACGCATATATCTCAGAGCCCTCGCCTATTGCCAGAGCCATGGGGATGACACCGACAACTGTCGTGAGAGTTGTGATCAGAATAGGTCTCAGTCTTGAGGAGCTTCCCTTCACCACGCTCAGTGCCAAGTTCCTCTCCTCAAACTCCATATCCAGCAGCTTTCCGCGGCCTATCTCCTGGGTATAGATTCCGCCAGGTCTGTCTATCTGGCTCTCATCCACATTCACTATCCTTGCTGCACGCTTCCTGTCACGCAGCTGGTTGATGTAATCAATCAGGATGATCGCGTTATTGACGACTGTACCCGCAAGGGCAACCAGCGCAATGGAGCTCATCATTGTTATGGATGAGCCGAACACCAGAAGGCTGACAATGACACCGATCAGACAGAACGGGACACTGATCATGATTATCAGAGGCTGCCTGAAGCGCTCGAACTGAATGACCATGACCATGTAAAGCAAGAAGATTGCAATGATAACGGCAGTCAAAACCGCACCTATGCTGTCCTCAATCAGGCCCATTATTCCACCGCTCTTAACCTCGATTCCTTCTTTGAGCGGATTCTCCGCAAGATAAGAATTCATCCTGGCTGTGACTCCGGAGGTGTCTTCGCTTACAAGTGTTCCTCCCACTGTGACCGAGAGTGCTCTGTCTGTGTGTCTGATTGATGAGACCGTGCTTTCAACACTCATGTCTCCAAGTTCCTCAAGTGTCACTATGCTTCCGGCAAGTGTCTTGATCGGGATTTTGCCGAGGCTGGCAGTATCAATGAATCCGTCTGTTATGTCACTTGAGATATGGACTGTGCTTCTTTCCTCTGTTCCGATGGATACATTGCCTGTGTCCACACCGTTGAACAGGATTGCTGCCACCATTCCCGCCTCATAGCTTGTGAGTCCAAGCGAGTTAAGCTTTGAGTTGTCCATGTCAATGCTAAGCATGAGCTCATCAAAGTTCGTGGATATCTCGGTGGTCGTAACATCAGGATCGGCTGCAAGCACCTTGCGCAGTCTCTCTCCTTCCTGATATAAGTCGTTGAGGTCTGTGCCGACAAGCGTGAGCTTGAAGCCTCCTCCGCCTGAGACATAGGAGACAAGCTTGTCGAATCCTCCGTTTGTGGATGTGACGGTGCAGTCGCTGATTCTTGCTGATAGCTCGTACTGTGCCTCATTCACAAGCTCATGTACTGTCCTTCTCTTAATCCCGGACTTAAGTTTCACATACATATAAGACTGATTAGGCTTTGATGTGAGGCTGCCTCCCATGGAGTCGCTCAATCCGGCGAACAGAGCAATACCCTCAATCTCCGGCTGAAGCTCCCTAAGTGTCTCGGACGCCTCTATTGTCTTGTCCCTTGACATCTCAAGACTATAGCCCTGAGGGAATGAGAAATTAACGTAGTACTCACCGGTATCGACTGCAGGAATGAAACTGTATCCGAGACTCATTACAAGCACAAACGAGAGCAACAGGAGGAGTATCGGAAGTACAATGACATAACGCCTGTTCCTGAGGCTCCACTTCAGCGCTCTACCGTAAGCTCCCTCAAGCCTGTCAATTCCTTTCATGAACAATGTCTTCCTGGGCACCTTGGGGTTCTTTGCCATAAGGACCTTGGCCAGGAACGGGACAACCACAACAGCGACAATAAGTGAGGCTCCGATACAGAAAACAAGAACCTTTGCAAAGCCACTCAGGATCATTCCAACAATGCCGCCAAGGAAGATTATTGGGATGAAAACAACAATGGTTGTCATTGATGAGGCCATTATTGATGCTCCAACTTCATCCGCCCCCATAAGAATCGCGTCCTCTGCCTTGAAGTCCTCATGTCCGATATAACGTGATATCTGTTCCAACATGACGATTGAGGCATCCACAACCATTCCTAAAGCCACAACAAAACTTGATGTCGAGATCAGGTTGATTGTCTGACCTGTAAGCCTCATGATTATGAAGCTGAACAGAAATGACATCGGGATTGAGAGACCTATGACCAGGGTGGCCTTTGGATTGTTCAAAAACAGGAAAATGACAAGGACCGCTATGATGATTCCAACGACTCCCGATTTAAGGACATTTGACAGGGACTGGGAGATGCTCTTAGAGTCATCTGAGAATATCTGGTAAGAGAGAGCACCATCAGTGTCTTCCGGAAGCTGTGCAAGTACCTCCCGGATTGCCTTGTTGATCTTGACCGTGTTTCCGGATGATCTCTTTGTTACCGACACCATTACAAGGTTGCTTCCCTCTGACATGGCATAGATTGTCGCCTCAGGGAAAACAAAATCCACATCTGCAATGTCCCGCAGGCAGATCATCACATTATCAGACCCCATTCCGACGGGAAGATCGCGCAGCTCATCCAGCGAACTCACCACTCCGTCATACTTCACGTTAATTGTGTGGCTCTGATAATCAGCCGTACCAAGCGGGATTGAGAAGTTGGAGTAACTAAGGATCTGATATACCTGGAGGATGCTAACCCCCTTGGACGAGACATCATCCATCCTGAGCTTGACCTCAATCTGCGGAGTCACATCTCCGTACATCTGTACCGATGCTACTCCGTCAATCTTGGTGATCTTTGGTTTCAGGGTATCATTGATATATGATGTGATCCTTGCAGTATCGTCTCCGCCTGTGATAGCGAACTGCATGATGGGAAGCATTGTCGCTCCTCCGACAAGCGCATATGGCTGGTGCGCGTCGGACGGAAGGTCATCCTCAAGCATCTGCAGTCTGAAACGCAGCTCAGTAAGCTGCTCGTAGACATCTATGCCATCCTGATAGTTGATTGTGATCCAGCTGAAGGAGTTATTGCTCTGGCTGGTCATGCTCTTGAAGTAAGGAAGTGTGACCAGCTCATCCTCTATGACCTTAGTGATGTCGTTCTCCACATCCTCCGCCGATGCTCCCGGGTAAATGGTGATAACCTCGACCTCAGGAAGCGACATGTCGGGAATGAACTCCATGCTCAGTCCGGTCAGACAGTAGATCCCGAAAACCACCAGGGCAATGAGGCACATCGCTATTACAACAGGATGCTTCACAGCATAGTGCGATATCTTCATCTGGCATTCACCTTCTGTCCGTCAAGAACCATTCCCTGGCCGTCCACAATGAAAAGAGTGTCCTTCCATTTCTCATCTATGATGAACCTGGTGTTGTCCGAGGCTACCACATCCAGGCTCACATACCTTGCAGTCTGCGTCTCCGGATCATACCAGTATGCAGATCCGTCAGTATTGCGTGTACTCTGATCAAGGACCAGCGCGTTCTCATATGTCTTGTAGATCAAGCTGATCTTCACGAACATTCCGGGACGGAACTGAGACACATCTCCTTCAAGCTTAAGAGTGACCTTGAATGTCTTTGACTCCGGGGAGACATAGGGGGCAATGGTGTCCACAACAGCTGAAGCCTCGGCACCATCTCTAAAAACAATAGCCTTAATTGAGTCTTTGTTCTTGTTTATGAGGTCAAAATACCTTTCTGGGACATTGAGATTGATCTGAAGCTTATCAAGATCAGCAATGACATATAACGGACTTGTGGAAGTCCCTATGGAGCCTTCCGCACTTGAGGCCATCAGGATGGTGCCTGATTTCGGGGCTGTAACCGTCGCATAGCCAAGCTGGACGTTGGCAAGCTCATACTGGGCCTTATAGGCGTCATACTGGGCCTTAGCCTCATCATAGTTCTGCTGCGTGGCGGCACCTGACTTGTAGAGGTTTGACACTCTGGTGAATGTGGCCTCTGCGGCAAGATAGACCGCCTCTGCCTGCTTTGCCTGAAGCTCATATGGTTCACTGTCTATCTGAGCAAGAACATCGCCCTCATTCACATAGTCTCCGGCTTTTGCATAGTAGCCTGTGATGGTGCCCTGTACAAACGGAACCACCGGTATCATTGCCTGAGCCTCTATGTAACCCGTAAGCTCAAGACTCTGATCAAGATCAGCCCTGTATGGCTTTGCCACCTTTACGGAGGCAAGAGGACTCTCATATACATCTTTAGGCTTGTTGATTATGAACTTCCAGATAAGGAAAAGACCCGCTCCTATTATCAGAAGGGTGATCAGCCATCTGAAGAATACACCTGCTTTCCTTCCCATATCACACCTGCCTCTGATTTCCCTGCCAGTTCGCCACAACAGGACAGATACCATCAAGCACAAGCCTGTTGAGGACACCTGCAATTGCCTCAGCTGGCTGTCTGTCATTATCACGTACCCATGCCTGCAGGGTGGACATGACTCCACCGACAACAAAAGAGTCAAAGATTGCGGTCTCCTCATCGCTGAGATCCGGTACGGCATCCTTCCATATCCTGGAACACTTGAGTTCCACTATCCTCTTCATTTTCTCAACAAATGACATGTCGCCGTTTGCACCCAGCAATATGCGGCACAGGTCCATATGGCTCTCAAGGCATTTGAATAGGA
This sequence comes from Spirochaetales bacterium, assembly GCA_017618315.1. Lineage (GTDB taxonomy): Bacteria > Spirochaetota > Spirochaetia > Sphaerochaetales > Sphaerochaetaceae > UBA9732. The sequence goes on along the minus strand of JAFZUN010000293.1, from coordinate 963 downwards.
TGGTTATTGTGTCATGGGATTTCTGCTCCAATGCACCTAACGCAACACTGAAGTCCGCAAGAAAGAGGTTCTCCATCTCTGTGACCATGTCATAGACATCTTTATAGTGGAAATAGAATGTGCTTCTGTTTACATCCGCATCCTCAGTGAGCTCACTGACCGTGACAGCGGAAAGGGGCTTTTCACCCACAAGTTTGATAAGGCTTTCTCGGAGACGTTTCTTGGTGTTGCGTACACTCCTGTTCAGTTCTCCCTTTGTGTTCATGCATACCTCCGGCAAAACAACAGCTTTGGGAGTGTAGTATACTGTACAGGAATTGAATTTTCAACACATTGTTGGAATTTAATCAGACTGTTTTATCACAATCATGATGCGACAGATGATGCATGACAGCTTCCAGCACCGAACCGGAAAGAGAGCGGGCTTTGTCAGAGCATGTGAGATACTCAGCCTTCTCTCCTCTGGGATCTATATCTGCGATCTTGAAATGCTCGGGCACTGTAAGGTTGTCATGAAGAAGACCTCTGATCATGCCTCCGATTGTAGCTTGAACCTCTGTGGCTCCGACATGGGCAATGATGTCTCCGGCATTCACTATGTCTCCGATCTTGCGGCAGGCAATGAAGTTTCCGGCACAATGTGAATGAATTACACGCTCTGTCGTGTAGCCTCCGATGTTGCCGGGAATCCCTGTGTTGGGTTTTGCAGTGCCCTCATAGATAAGCCGACCAAGGGAATGTCCGCGCGTTGTCTCAATGACACAATCCACATCAGAACCTGCAGTGAATCCAGGACCAAGAGCTATAGTGCAAGGTGCCATGCTCCTGTTTGTGCCCAGGTTTCTCTTTGCTATTATGGCATCCACGACAATCTCGGGTCTGAACATTTTGATACACCTGCCCTCAGGATCAGCCACAACGGGGACCAATCCTCTGTCCAAGACTGACAGAACTTCATCAGCG